>JAVFAU010000008.1:0-15392 GCA_034002335.1 Bdellovibrionales bacterium
TGTTTTCGCCGATCTTCGCGATCGTCTCTTTCAGGTAATCCGCGATCTTGATGTCTGGGTTTTTAACGTAGGCTTGTTCAAGAAGGGCGACGTCCGCCATCCACTTCTTGATTTGGCCGTCGACGATTTTCGCGATCATGTCTTCTTTTTTGCCCTGTTCGCGAGCTTTCGCCGTCAACACTTCGCGTTCACGAGCGATAAGCGTTTGGTCGAGATCTTCAGAGCTAACCGCGATTGGACCTACCGCCGCGATATGCATGGCGATGTCGCGTACGAAAGTACGGAAACCTTCGTTACGAGCAACGAAGTCCGTTTCAGAGTTTACTTCAAGAAGAACACCGATGCGGCCTTCGCCGTGGATGTACGACTCAACAGCACCTTCAGCGGCAACACGGCCGGCCTTTTTTGATGCCGAAGAAAGACCTTTTTGGCGAAGCCAGTCGACAGCCTTTTCGAAGTCGCCTGAAGTCGCTTCAAGCGCCTTTTTGCAATCCATCATTCCCGCGCTGGTTTTGGCGCGAAGTTCTTGAACCATTGATGCTGAAATACTCATTTAGTGCCTCGTAATTTTCTAAGTTTTCAAAGATTCGCGGGTGGTCGGCGCTTGTTCGGGCCGAGCGCACCCGACTTAAAGAACAGTCGGCGGTCCAAATGTGGCCGCCGAGTCGTTCCTGCTTATTCTTCTGTTGTTTCAGTTTGAGCAGTTTCGCCTTCTTCAAGCTCTTGCTGAATTTCAACTTCGTCAGCCAAGCCAGCTGCGACGAGTTTGCGAGTCTTCGTGGCTTTAACAACCGCTGGTCCCGCTGATTTTTTCTCTTCAGTCGCTTTCGCCTCAGGGCGTGCGCCGCGACGGCGAGGAGCTTCGTCTCTGCGAGGTTTAGCTTCAACTTCCTCTTTCAATTCAGATTTGTCGACTTGAGTGCGAAGTTTTGATTCGTACTCTTTCGCGCCTTCGTTGTACGAGTCTGCTACGAGACCGGCGAACAACTTGATCGAGCGAATCGCATCGTCGT
This sequence comes from Bdellovibrionales bacterium, assembly GCA_034002335.1. Taxonomy (GTDB): domain Bacteria; phylum Bdellovibrionota; class Bdellovibrionia; order Bdellovibrionales; family JAMPXM01. The sequence continues at coordinate 1,014 of JAVFAU010000008.1, forward strand.
TTCCTGGGATTGGGAAGTCAGCCGACTCAGGATCAACGTTCGTATCAGCGATGCCGATAACTTTGATGCCAAGGCGTTTTGCTTCTGCAACCGCGATGTGCTCCATGTTGAGGTCGACAACGAACATCGCTGTCGGCATGTCTTTCATGTCGCGGATACCGTCGAGGTATTCAAGGAGGCGAAGGTATTCTTTTTCGATGCCTGCGCGTTCTTTTTTAGAGAAGAACTCGAGTTCACCTTTTTCGCGCATTTGGTCGATCTTCTTAAGACGATCGATCGAAGCTTTGATTGTCGCGAAGTTTGTGAGCATGCCGCCCAACCAACGCTTTGTAACGTAGAACTGACCGCAAGCCGCCGCCGCCTCTTGGATCGGCTCTACAGCTTGTTTCTTTGTTCCAACGAAGATCAAACGGCCGCCTTCAGAAGCCGTCTTTTTTACGAAGTCAGCTGCGCGTTTTGCGTAATCAACTGTCTTGTGAAGATCGATGATGTGAATGCCGCCACGGTCTGTGAAGACGTAGGGTTTCATTTTTGGGTTCCAGCGTTGAGTCTGGTGACCGAAGTGCACGCCCGCGTCGAGCATGGCTTTCATAGTAACTTGCGCCATAGCGCTTCCTCCTAAAAACATCGCCGCACATTATGCGCGTCGAGTGAAAAATGGCGGTCGGAGGAGGCAACAGACGCTGGGGGTCTGTGTGGCACATGCGCGAGTTTGATCGGCGAATTCCGATCAGGCGAATGTGTGCGCTCCGAACGCTTTTCTGGTTAAACCTCCGTCCCGAAGTTGGACCTGTTAGTCCGTCGCCATCTTTTCGTTCGCCATTTGCCAACAAGACCGATGGGGCTTGATGAGGCTCTGGGCTCAGCGAAAACACGACGATCACCAGCGGAGTCCGGGACGTGTGAATTCACGATTTCTCGTGGAGCGATAGGGGTATCACGCGGGGGAGGTAGGAGGCAACGCCCGAGTTGTGTTCGTAAGGCAGATAAACGAACGCCCCGGGGTCGGGGCGCTTGTGATCGTAACGCATTGTTATCATTCAGTTTATGTAAGTTATGGGCTCTTGAAGGTACCTTGATAAAGTGGACATGACTCCACTTTACTCGCTTGTAAAGTGGAGTGAATTCTACTCCATGCGCTCGCTGTTTTAGGGGTTTAGACGAGCCTACTGGGCGGTACCGCGGCCGCCGTTGGGGGTGTTGTTTGCCGGCACGAGGTTCGTACCCAGTTCGGCGATTTTAGCTCGACAGTCACTATCGGAGCAGCATTGTTCGCCGAATGTGGTGGAACGCGACTTTACAGCGATGCCACCGGCAAGGTGCCGGTAATTTGCGGTGTCGCGCCCTGGCCGCGAGTTGGCCTTAGAAGTTATTGGACATTTCGTCTTAGGCTTCGGCGAAGGCTTTTGGAGAATCTTCTGTGAGATCCGTATCAACCATCGGTTCGCCGAGTGCTTCGAGCACGCGACGTGTTTGAAGAAGCGCGCCGAGCGTGTTGCGTTCATCCGAAAAGAACGCGGACGTGAGCCAAAGGTTTTCGAGTTTCGGAAGGCGTCCTGGTTCGTCGAATGCGCCCGCGAGCGAACCGTGTGATGCGGGAATCACGAGAATGCGTTCTTGAACGATGCCTTCGAGAGCTGATTCGTAGGCGCGTTTTAGCTGGCGCTTGATCTGCTTAAGAGCTCCGGCAACGAGTTCTTCTTCGTCGATTTGATCGCGTGGAATCAGCGTTAACCACTGCGAAACTTGCAGGGTGCGGCCGTCCTCGGTTTTCACGGGCTCATGAAAAACGCCGATGGTCGGCTCTTCGTTCGCCCCTTTGAGAACGTGTACGGACGGCGTGTCGGTAACGGGCTGCGGGTGAACGAGATCGAGATTCACGCTTGTCCAGAAATCGCCCTTGATAAGTTTTTGACGGACGCGCGGAGCGATGGCCGCGTCACCAACCAAGCTCGGAACAAGGTGCGGCGGCGCCGTGAAGATGACTTCGCGAGCGGTGATGCGCTTTGTTCCGTTGATCGTAGTCTCAATCACGAAACCGTCGTCGACGATTAGGCGTGTTGCGTGCGACTGCGTGAAGATGGTACCGGAGAACTGTTCGCTGAGTTTTTTCACCCAGTCCATGGGAGAAGATGAAAGAGCGAGGCGTTGATGAAGCGCGTAGGCTTCGACTTCGGCGCCAGTCGTGACCGAGGAGTCTCCAAAGCCGACGTAGGGTTTGAACTTGCCTTCGTCGTAGGTCATAGGAGCGCTTTCGATGAGCGTACGTTCGATTTTTTCTCCGAGAACTGTTTCGAGCCAATCGAGCGCCGCATTCGCTTCGTCTGTCGCTGGGAAAAGTTTAAGGCCGTGGTTGATGTGGCCTGCGATTGTTTGGCCCGGACGACTTGCGCCGCCAAGTGTATCAAAGGCTTCGATAAGTGCGACATTGCGACCCGTTGCTTCGAGTGCGTTGGCCGCGATCAGACCAGAAAGGCCGCCACCGATAACGAGTGTGTCGAATTCTTGAGCTTTTGGAGTTCGTGTCTGTGCCATGGCTTTAGATCAGAGCGCAGACGGCGCTTTCGGGCAAGGCGCTTATCGCCGAATCGACACAGAAAATGGCTTTGATGGTGCCTTGGAAAGTGCTTTGGAGGCCAATTTCGCGACTTTTCTGAGCAAAGCGCGCAAGAGGCGTCGCACGAGGCTGGGGCTTCGATCGATGAGGCGCGCGATGGAAGGTGACGTGCGGTAGTAGAGGAGCGTTGCGATGCGACCACCGCGTGATTTGCGCAAAACGCGATCGCGGTAGAGTCGGAGCGTCTCGATGGCCGGGTCTTGGTAGCCCTCGAAGGCGGCGGAAGCGATGAAGCAGCGCGGACGATTTTTATTCGAAGCTTTGACGAAGGCTCGATAAGCCTCCGCGTTTTTGGCCGTCTTCGTAAGAATCTCGGCCTTGCGCATGATGTGACCGTAGATCGGCGTGAAGCGAACGAACTCGGCGAGTTTTCGCGCGGCTACGAGTTGCCGTTCGCGATAGTGCGGCGACTGATCGTAGATGCGCATGAGGTCCCAGTAGACCGAAGCGACGACCGTCATCTCTTGGCGACGGGCCTCGCTTGAGAACAGGTCGGGAGTTAGATCGCCGGCCTTCTTGTCGTAGACGAGTTCGAGGATGCGAATATACTTTTCGTAATGAACGGCCGCTTCGGCGAAGTTCTTTTGCGCGAGAGCGTCTTTTGCTTTTTTCACCAGAGATACGCGGTTGCGCCACAACAAGAGGCGATTTTGCTCGCGTGCTTGCGCTTCGGCGCGAAGAACGGTGCCTCGTGAAACCATCTTCGCAAGAATAGAGTAGCAGCCGGGGCAAACGGATTCCGGTACGGATGTGAGTTTGGCGTGTTCTTTAAGGCCGATGCGCATTCCGGCTTCGATAGGAGCAAGGGCCGGTACCGTGTCTCCACAGTAAGGACACGTTATGACGCCATCTTCTTCGGGCGAGCCAGGTGCGACGCGCTTTTTTTTGGACGGCTCAATCGATTGTGTGGACGCCGAATCGCTCATATTGGTCCATGGTACATGGGTATTCGAGATTACAGCAGGTTAAGGGCATCGATGTCGACGGTGAACTTGACCTTGGGCGGGATCAGCCCCTGCTTGGAGCGTGACGAGCGAGCGAACTTTTCGAGGTACTCGCTCAAGGTCCTGCAAAAAGAGCTGACGGGTGCGCCGGAGCCGCCGCCTTTAACTAAAATTTGAAATCGATATGAATTGCGAAGTTTCGCAAGCGGCGCGGGAGCGGGGCCGAGAATTCGTAGCTCGGCTTTGTCTTTTCCGCTCTCGGCCATTCTCCGTGCGAGGTCCGCGATTTTTTGAGCGGTTTCCTCGACAACCGCACGATCGGGACCGGAAAACTTAAGCGCGGCCAGGCGGCCGTGAGGCGGGTATTCGAGAACTTCGCGAAACGAAAGATCATGCTCGGCAAAGCCCTCGTAGTCGTGCTTGAGGGTGTATTCGATGCTGGGGTGATCAGGGTTGTAGGTTTGTAGAATAACGAGTCCCTGGCGGTCTTTGAGATGTCGGCCAGCTCGCCCGGAAACCTGGGTTAACAACTGAAACGCACGTTCGGATGCGCGGAAATCGGGAAGGTTAAAGGCGATGTCGGCCAGAACGAGTCCGACAAGCGTGAGGCCCGGAAAATCGAGCCCTTTGGCGATCATCTGCGTTCCGATAAGAATATCGACTTCGCGATTTTCAATTTTTGCGATCGCGTCTTCAAGATCCTCGCGCGTTTGGATTTCGTCGCGATCCATGCGAACCGTGCGTGCGTTCGGAAAAATACGCGCGAGATCTTGTTCAATGCGTTCGGTCCCGAGACCAAGTGGCTTTGGCTCTCCCGTGTGGCACGAATGACAAACTTCCTTCATCGACTCGTGATAATCGCAGTAGTGGCAAACAAGGTCTGATCGCCCATGCAGGGTCAGCGGGATCTCGCAGTTCGGGCATTCCGGCGAATGGCCGCATGCGGGGCATACAACCGTTTGAGCCACGCCTCGTCGGTTCAAGAAAAGCGCCGCTTGTTCTCCGCGCTCGAGTGTTTCGCCAAGAGCGGCGAGTAGTTCTTTTGAAAGCCAGAATGGGCGTCCGTCCTCGCGGCCTCCGGCCTGTCGATCGGCATCCTTGGTTTCGCGAAGATCGACGACTTCGATTTTCGGCAGTTGAATGCCATGCACGCGCGACGGCAATCTATGCAGGTGGTACCGCCCCGTTTTGGCGTTCTGCCAAGTTTCGAGGCTCGGTGTCGCGGACCCAAGGACGATCGGATGGTTTCTGAGCTTCGCGAGCATGATAGCCGCATCGCGAGCATGGTAGCGCAGCGATTCGTCTTGTTTGAAGCTTGGTTCATGTTCTTCGTCGATCACGATGAGCCCGAGGTTTTCCATCGGACAAAAGAGAGCCGAGCGAGCGCCAATCAAAACCGGCTTCGCTCCTTCTTGCGCGAACCACCAGTTATCGGTTTTTTCCCGTGGCGTTAAATGTGAATGGATGACGGCGATTTGATCTCCGAACCGTCTCGCGAAACGTTCAATCAGCTGTGGCGTCAGCGCGATTTCAGGAACCAAGACGAGCGCCTGTTTTCCGCTCTGAATCGTGCGTGCGATCAGCTCCATGTACACTTCGGTTTTGCCGGACCCTGTGACGCCGAACACAAGATGAACGCCGAAACCCGGTTCGGCCTGCGTTTGACCGGAGGCTGGTTCAATGGGCGAAATCGCCTCGACCGTACGACTTTGATCTTCGGTGAGGGAGACGGAGTGGTCGATTTTCGGTGCGTGTGTCGAAGGGTCGGAGTCGGGTGATTTGACGATCGGCGCCTTGCGACTTTTTCGACGGCCGCCGCCCTTTGGGAGCGGAGGAAAAACAAACTCGAGAGTTTGCCCAATGGGATAGGCGTAGTAACGGCTCAACCATTCAAGCCAGGCGACATAGGTTTCGGGCAGCACGGGACGTTCGGGCTCGAGTTCCGCAATGGCTTTAAGGGCGATACCCTGAGGCGGTTCGGCCTCGAGCTGAAGAAGGACCCCATTTACTTTGCGTTTTCCAAGGGGCACGAGCACCGATTGCCCGCGACGAAGAGTCGTGGGGTCCGTGTCTTGAGGAGCTAGGTAGTGAAGGGGGCCGAGAGGAGCGTCAACGGCGACACTCCAAATGGAAGGGCTCACCTAAACCTCGAGTAGAACTCGCGCACGGTTGCGGAATCAGGAAGGCGTGCAGCCTTAAGCTCGCCCGGTGTAATGGACGCGGGTTGAAACTGCGGAGCGAGTGAGTTCTCGGCCATGGCGCGAGCCGAAGTGACCTTGATTGTGGCCGAGCGGATTTCGCGCGCGGAGTCGCCCGAGTGCCATGTGATTGTTCGCTCGCGAGGAAGGCGCAAACCGCGTCCGGCGTTTTGATGGTTTCCGAGTGTCATCTCGGCCTGCGAAGGCAGGCGAATTTTGCGCAAGATGAAATTATCCTGTTCGATCCACGCGCCTGGGTAGTTCGCCGCATGGTCGATCGGCGTAGGTTCGCCGAAGACCCAGGCGACGACGCCGGATGTGCGGCCGAGGCGCACGGCTGGTTCGGCTGTCGGTTTGTAGTTTGCGATGTTGCCGATACGAGCGCGCTCACGAAGAGCCGAGGGCGGAAGAATTTTGTTTTTTACGAACGATTCGAAAAAACGCGCGCTTGTGCGATGAAAGAGAAACGATTCAAAGAACTCGCCAGAAAGAGCCGTGTTCTGCGGCGTTGTTTGCGCTGCTGGCGCCGTGACGGCTTTTCCCGGCTCAGTGGAGCCGGCGGGACTGGCGTGCGCTGGGACCGAAGCGATGCGGCGGCCACCGCGATAGAGAGCGTCCCAACGGAAGTCCCCGCGCTGGTTCTGTGTGCGAACATCTTGAACGATCAGGCGCATAACATCGCTGTTTTGCACAAGCCAACGTTCTTTCAGGGTGATTCCTTCGGGGCCAGAAAAGCGCACTTCCTGCTCAACCACGTAGACGCCGCGTCCGGAGTTCTTGGCCAGGCGCGAGACGATTGTTTTGCTATGCGGAATTGCGGCTTCGACAAAGGCTGGCAAAGCCAAAGCCGCGAGCAGTGGAAACACAGTCGAGAGTTTCAATGTCGAACGTATCATCGCTGAGATTGTCATTGTTGATGCTCCTGAACAATGATGGCAGCCCTGAGTCTACAGGGTTTGCGCTAATTTCCGAATATATTCTCGAAGGGCGACTTTGGTTTCGGGGTGTTCGAGGCCAAACTCGATGTTCGCCTGCAAATAGCCGAATTTGTCTCCCGCATCATAACGCTTCGCTTTGAATGTCGTCGCCAGAAGCCCTTTCGCCTCGTCTTTTGCCAGTGCGACCATGGCGTCGGTCAGTTGAATTTCACCGATACGACCGGGTTTTGTATCCGCGATGTGTTTGAAAATATCGCTGTCAAAAACATAGCGGCCCGGCAGGGCAAAGCGCGACGTTGTTTGGCCTTTCAGCGGTTTCTCGATCACGTTGCGCACGCGGATTGTCGTTTCGCCCGCAGAGTCTTCGACCGATTCACCTTCGACGATACCGTATTTATGGGTTTCCTCGAGTGCCACTTCCATCATCGCGATGGTCGACATACCGGTTGTTTCGAATTTTTTAACGAGCTGTTCGGTGACCGTGGGTTGGTTATGAGAGGACATCATGATCTCGTCGCCCAGAAGCACTGCAAACGGTTCGCTCCCGACAATCGGAGAGGCGCAGCCCACCGCGTGCCCAAGACCGAGCGGTTGCTTTTGACGAATCGAGATGATGTTGGCCATCGAGCGCAAATTTTTAAGGCGCTCAACCCACTCGGATTTGCCGTCGCGTTCGAGTTTATCTTCGAGCTCATAGCTCACGTCGAAGAAGTCTTCGATCGAAGTCTTCCCGCGGCCAGCGACGAGCACGATGTCTTCGATGCCAGCGCGTGCGGCCTCTTCGACGATGTGAAGAAGAATAGGGCGATCTACGATCGGGAGCATTTCTTTTGGAACTGTCTTTGTTGCGGGGAGGAAGCGAGTTCCCAAACCCGCGGCGGGGATGACAGCTTTACGAACCTTAATCATGGAAAGCAGTGAACCAAAATAACGCGTGAACAGGTACCTTCTTCCGATGGGGGCAAAGGTGCGTCATGGCGACCGAGTAGAGGTTACTCGGTTTCGAACGAAGGTTCGCGTATTATTATGAGACAAAGGGCCGGGTGCTTTCACTCTGGTGCGAGGCGAAGTGCGTCTTCGTGATACACTGGACCGCAGGGGCAAAGCGGGGGCTTTTTGAGCATGAACTCTGGCTATTCGAAATGGATTCGTACAGGCGCTGTGTTCCTGTTTGTCGGGACGATTGTCTTTGCCTTTCAAAACTGTTCGCAACCACCGCTAGTCGACTCCGAAGCACAGCTTGAGTCCGCCGCGGCCAAGGTGGATTTCGCTTACGAAAGCTCCATCGATCAGATCAGCTATATGTCGTGCGCAGTTTCGGAACCGGGCACGTTTGACGGCGGGGCCTACTATTCGTTCCGTTTCGGAGCCTACCGTTCTTCTGGCGGCGTGCGCTTAACTCCGGAGTTTCGCACGTCACATGGAATGAAACCTGTTGAAAGACAGGCGTCTCTTTTGATGAACAGCCCGGCGAACTCTTCGACGAATATTCAGTTCGGCATTCGCCAGCTGGCGAATTTTCAAAGCATGTACACCTCCACGGGTGCAGCCGTGCGGGGTCAAGATTATGTAAACGTCTTTGAAGCTTTGGGAACGATGGATCTTTCGGATCTCTTGGTTCGTCTCAGTCCTGAGACACGCGTTCGTTATCTTCGAAACGGCACGGTTTTCGGTTCGCGTTTTGAGGGGAGTCTGTACTACACGAAAAATCCGACACTGGCCGGTTCAATTCGAACGGTTCTTCGCAACGACGCTTTTTTGGCTCAGACTTATTCGCATGTGAGTACGGTGGGTGGCGGCGACACGCTGGCGCGCGGGCCGAGCGATTTTTTTGAGGATTCGGGGGCAAGCTCGCAGACTCAGGTGTACGGCCGCGGTTACACATTGCGATTTGGTAAGCCAGTAGTCGGTGCGAACACACCGTCGCATGCGCTGTTTCCAGATGTGGTGTTACAAGGAGTAACGGAGAGAAGCCTTCTTAACAGCACGGATAACTCGGGCACTTGGTCGTGCCCCGAGACGATGCGCTTTAGAATCGCTCGTCCCGAAGATGTGCGGGCAAATCTTGTAACGTGCGCGATGGCTCCCGATCCTGCGACTCTTTCACAAGAACTTGCGTTGGTGCGAAACCAGCTGCGAGTTGAGGACTGGTATGTCGATATGACGAATCGTTGTATCGTGCCCAAGAAAGGTCCGGCGACCTGTTACGGTTCAGGTGCCACGACCGTTCAGTATGACATCACGCAGACTTGTAACGAGGGCGCCACGACAGGAGCGTGCGTGTCGTTTGCGACGTTCTGCTATCGCAATTAACTCCGGGACTTGCGGTGATCCGACGTGTTTCGACGTCGTCCAACATCAATTGCTAGACATACCTAGATCTGGATAGAGTTTTTCGTATGAGAAATACGATCACTCGCATGGTTCCAGCGCGCTTGTTACTAAACTGCATTGCGATGTCTCTTGCCGGGGCCTTGATGTGGGCGTCTCCCGTGCTTGGTATGGATGAGTCTCCCTATCGGGTCGGCCCCGCCAGCGCGGCTCTTGGTGGCTCGGGCCGGGGGGCGGTGATTCCAACAGAGTCGGGTTGGTTGAATCCGGCGGCCTTGGCTCATATTTCTTCCTATCACTTCGCGCTTTCGCACCAGCAGTCGAATCGGGAATCCGGTGAGGGGTATCGTGACTACGCCGTTTTGCTGGCAGACGGCGGGCAAGACCGCATGGCCGCGGGCCACTTTAGCTATATTCAGCGATCTGTGTTTCGCCCCAACCCGTCCGGAGGAAAATCGATCTCGGCGGAACAGCGTGATTTCCAAGGGTCTTTGGCAATTCGATTGCCGTGGAAAAACATATCGATTGGTGGAACCTTCCGGCGCTTGATTCATGAACAGGCGGGAGCTGATTTAAGTCAGAACACATTTGCCTTGGGGGTGATGCTTCCCATCACAGGAGAAATCGGAATCGGTCTCACGGGCCACGATCTTCTCGCTTCTGGTGAGAAAATAGGTACCGCCCCCGAGGAGGCCTTGGACGCGCGTCTTATCCCTCGAATTGGGGTCGGGTTTCATGCGATCCCTTTTTCGATTCTTCATGTGCGGGTCGATCTTGTGCGTCCGCTTGAAAAAAATCCCGGCGGCCGTCAGAACGCTCATATCGGTTTAGAGAGCTGGTTTCGCGATGATTTTGCCTTTCGAGTGGGCGGAGCGTGGCTTGAGACTCGCGATGAGATGTGGCTGACGACGGGGCTGGGGTTTAAAGGCCCCCGATTGAGCCTCGGTTATTCTTTCGAGAAGGAAGTACGAACTGCAAATGGAGTACGTCACACATTTGACTTGTGGTTGCCGCTTTGATAGCCATTGACCCCCTAGTAATCAGGTAGGAGCATTTACCCATGGCGTCAAAAACAAAGCGTTTAGAGACAGTTCGCGCCCGCAAGCGCAGTCAAAAAGGCAAAAAAGCGAAAGCTGCACGCCGAACACAAGGTTCTACGAAATCACCTAAAGTTCTTTTCAAGGACTAATCAGGCTTCTCCGGATTAGTTTCCGCGAACCCACATCACGACCCAAAACTCCTTAGGCTTAAGTACCTCGGGAGATTGGCGATGAGATGTGGGTTTTGTTTTTTAGCGCGAAAGCGTTTTTCCGAGTGGAGATGGGATTTCGGTCGCATCTCCGACAAGGCGGAATTGGAACGGCTTTCGAATCCATCCTTGCTGACCCCGTTCAAAGCGCCACTTGCTAAAAGCTTGAAGTGAAGCGTTGTCCATCTCACGCGAACCGGAACTCTGTTCCAGAACAAGCTCGCTGATGCGTCCGTCGGCTGTAACGCGGCCGAGGATGACGGCCGTGCCTTCGCGGCGGTCTAAGCGATCGCGCGCTGGATACACTGGGTTCGGATTTCCTTGGATTGCACGAAGATCACTTGCATCGCGAACCGGGCCAATCGGTGCGCCAGCAGTTCCGCCGGCCGTGTCACTGTTTCCGCCCTGACCGGACTGTGTGCCGCCGATTCCCGCTTGAGCGGCTTCGGTTGCATCGGAGCTTGAGCCCTTGGCGGCGACTGCGGTTGCCGCGACTGGGGCTGCGATTTCTTCTGCCGGTACAGCGTTGCTAGCTTCAGGAAGACTCTCGGCCATTTTCTCGGCTTGAGCGGATTCGAAGTCAGCTTCGGGCTTTGTGGCCATTTGCGGCTGTAGTTCTTGTTCTGCTTCCGGTTCGGCTTCTGTCGTCGCGGCTGTATCCACAGCGGTCTCGTCTGTTGCCGAAACATCTTCTTGTTGTTGAACGGTTTCGGCGAGAGTGGCGACGGCGTCGTCTTGTGACTCGGTCACAACGGGTTGGGGTGGAGCTACCGGCGTTACGGGAGCTGCGGCCGCTGTTTTTTGGGGAAGCTCACGTGGTTTCGGGGGCTCTTGTTTGACCGGTTGTTTCGAAGCCACCACGACATCTTTTTCCGTTACGGATTCGGTCGCGGGTTCTGTTGCCGCGACGATTTCGCGGGGAGCGATACTGACGACTTCGAGCGTGGGAGTTTCACGCGACCCGCTTTCCATGGAGTCGATGAGGGCGATGGAGTGGCCTCCGGCGCCGGCGTTTTGTCCGTCGCCTCCTCCGAGTTCTTGAATGTAACCGGGAGCGATGGCCAGCGCCGCCAAGATCGAAGCATGCGCGAACATGGAAAAACCGACGCAACCAAGTGTGCGACCTGAAGATCGACTTTCGTGAAGTGGCTTTTCGTATGTGCGCTTTTGTGATTGGCTCACGGCTCGCTCCTTTCGCGTCTCCCGTTTTGAAGACATTCATCAGAAGCATTCAGGGTACATGCCAATTTTTGAGGAGGTGAGCGATGGCTCCGCTCGCACCGATGCGGCGGCGACGCACGGATTGGGCCAAATCGAGCTTAGCGGTGCCGTAAAACGGCGTTCCTGCGAGCGATCCTCGGTTTACCATTCCTCGACAATTCGAGGAATGGTTTGACCAAAACTCGATTCATGTTAATTTTGGTAAATGGCAAATGTAACACGATATCTTCATTCGCAAATACAGACCGATGCCCTCGATCAGGGAAAGATCGCGTTTATAAATGGCCCGCGACAAGTGGGTAAAACGACTTTGGCCGAGGCTGTTCTTTCGGATTTAGGTCAGGAGGAGCACTATTACACATGGGACGATGATGAGTTTCGGCGTGTCTGGGCCAAGGGGTTGAAGGACTTCTTCAATCAATTCAAGCATGGGTCTACGCTGGTCCTGGATGAAATTCATAAAGACCGTAAGTGGAAAACGAAATTAAAAGGGGCCTATGATCTTCATAAAAAAGACATTCGTTTTATGGTTACTGGCAGTGCTCGATTGGATTTCTATAGACGGTTTGGTGACAGTTTACAGGGGCGGTACTTGCCCTATCGAATGCACCCTTTGTCAGTTGGAGAAGAGACTTTTGTAAAGCCCCCTCCGGAAAATGAATGGGACGAGATCTTTTCGAATCAGTTCTCATGGGAAGATCTTCTACAGTACAGTGGGTTCCCTGAGCCTTTTTTCTTGCAAAATAAACAGAAGGCTCGCCGCTGGCAGCGACTCTATCGCGAACGTCTTATGCAACAAGATCTTCGAGATTTAGAAGGCATTCGAGATGTACGCCAAGTCGAATCGCTCGGTCTGTTGCTTCAGGAACGAGTAGGGTCACAGCTCTCATACGAAGCGTTGAGGCAGGATCTTTCGGTGTCCTTTGATTCGGTTAAGCGATGGATTGAGCTGCTTGAGGCGCTCTATTTTTGCTATCGCATTAGACCTTACTCCAAAGGAGTCAAAAATTCGCTCCGTAAGGAGCCCAAACTTTTCTTGTACGATTGGTCCCTTGGGATAACGGACGGAGGTAAGTTTGAGAATTTGATAGCAGGCCACCTTTTGAAGTCGTGCCACGCATGGACGGATTGTGGCTTCGGAGAGTTCGATTTGAATTACGTGCGGGACAAACAAAAAAGGGAGGTAGATTTTCTGGTTGTTCGAGACGGAGAGCCTTTTGCGCTTATCGAGGTGAAATCGGGACAGGCGCAACCGACTCCGGCTCTTCTGCATTTTCAAAAAATGCTCCAGCCGAAGTTTTGTTTGCAGGTCGTTAAAAACCAACGGAACGAAAAGAGAAAGTCTTCTCTTCATCCCGGGGTCCGCATCATTTCTGTTGAAAAGTTTCTGGGTGGCTTGGTTTAACGTGTCCAGTGCCGATCGTGCTATGCCAACATCGATGCCGGAACGCTGCCGCTTCGAAGAGCGTTTGCGAAGGCTTGGTGTTCTTCCGCGCCGATCAGAAGTTCGCTCTCCGCCCATTCGAGTGGGCGAGCGTCGAGAGCCCAATCGGTTTTCACTTGTTGAATCATGGCCGCGTTGTCGAGCAGGGTCTGAGGAGGCAGGTCTTTGTCGCGCACGGCTTTTTCGACGGCGTCGATGGCGATTCGCGGAGAGTCGGGTTCGTTGCAATAAAGCAAAATGTTGGAACCGGCCTGAAGAGCTCTGACGGCGATATCGCCTGGAGAGCGATGTTTGGTAAGCGCCTTCATGTCGAGATCATCCGTGATGGTGAGACCGCGCCAACGAAGCTTGTCGCGCAGGATGTTCTTTAAGAAAACCTCGGAAAGCGACGCCGGCCAGTCCGGATCGATTTCTGGAAACAAGATGTGCGAACTCATGACGGCGTCGAGCCGCGCGCGGAAGACTTTTTTGAAGGGCTCAAGTTCGCATGCATCGAGCTCGGCTTCCGTTTTGTTCTCGATCGGGAGGTCTTCGTGGCTATCGAGCAAGGTGTTGCCGTGACCGGGAAAGTGTTTGGCCACCGGGATAACGCCTGACTTTATAAAACCGCGCACGAGGGCGGAACTAAGTTTGGCCACGACCTCGGGGTCCGACGAGAGGCTGCGATCGCCGATCACCGTGTTGGCCGGGTTCGTGAAAATGTCGACAGATGGGGCGAAGTTCATATTGATGCCGACGGCGGCAAGTTCGGTTCCGATAAGCTGCGCGGTCTTGAAAGCGACTGTTGGCGACCCGATCTCTCCGACTTTGGCCATTGGCGGCCATTCGGTGAAGGGCGCGCGAAAGCGTGCGACGCGCCCGCCTTCTTGATCGACCGATATAAAGAAAGGCGACTTGTCGGACTTCCGTTTGGCGACGGATCGCAGTTCTTGTGAAAGCTCGAAAACTTGTTTTGGGCTTTCGAAATTGCGCTTGAACAAGATAATGCCGCCGATGTTCTCGCGAATCAAAAACTCGGTTTCATCAGCAGTCAATGTCGTGCCCTGAAGACCGACAATCAAGGAAGGGCCGATTTTTTCACGCATTTTAAAACCTCACGCCTTTTGGGTCGTTGTCCTTCACTAAGCTTTTCTCGGATTCAGCCAATCGCGCAACGAATCGCCGACGAGATTGAACCCAAGGACAAGAGTCAGAATCGCAAGACCTGGAAACAAACTTACGTGTGGGGCTTCGGTCAAAATCCGTCGCCCCGAATTAAGGAGCGATCCCCAGGTCGGCACGGTCGGAGGGGCGCCGAGCCCCAAAAAACTGAGGCCTGACTCGGTGATGATCGTGCCCGACATTCCGAACGTCATTTGCACGACGAGTATGCCCAGCAGGTTTGGCCAAATGTGATAGACCATAAGGCGCACCGGCTTGGCTCCAAGCGCACGTGCT
>JAVFAU010000009.1:0-15270 GCA_034002335.1 Bdellovibrionales bacterium
GAAAGTGAAGCCCCGATGACTTTGTTCCGTTTGATCGCAGATGTTTAGCGACGTTTTTTCGACGATGGCTGCTGGCGCTGTTCTCCGCGAGGCTTGCCGTTTCCGCCGCCGCTGCCTGGCGTGCCGCCAGAACGGCCGCCGCCGCGCCCGCCTCCACCACCACTGCGAGGCTTTCCGCCTCCGCCGCCGCGATTGGGACGACGTCCACGATTTGGTTTTTCAGGTGGTGCGGCCTTGATCGGGCCCTGGTGTTGGATGTGATAAGGATGGTCCGCGTCGACCGGGACCTTTTGTCCAATCAGTTTCTCGATATCTCGCAAATATGCGCGCTCTTCTTGATCACAGAAGGAAATGGCTTTCCCTTCCATTCCAGCCCGTGCCGTTCGTCCGATTCGGTGTACGTAGGTTTCCGCGACGTTCGGTAGTTCGAAATTGATAACGTGTGAAACGTGATCGATATCGATCCCGCGAGCGGCGATATCGGTCGCGATCAGAACGCGCGTTCGACCGTTCCTGAAGTTCTCAAGCGCCTTCTGCCGGGCTGTTTGCGATTTGTTGCCGTGAATCGCTTCGGCGGTGACGCCGTTTTTGGCGAGAGTCTCTGAGACGCGGTTGGCTCCGTGTTTCGTGCGAGTGAAAACGATCACGCGACGGAACTCCGGGTCTTTCAAGACGTGACGTAGAAGATCGCGCTTTCGATCTTTTTCGACGTTCATGATGCTTTGTTGAATGCGTTCCGCTGTCGATGAAACCGGAGTGACCTCGACGCGCACAGGATCAACGAGCATCGTTGAAGCGAGCTCTAGAATCGCAGGCGGCATGGTGGCCGAGAAGAAAAGGTTGTGTCGTTTCTCGGGAAGCATCTTGATGATGCGTTGGATAGGGCGAATGAAGCCCATGTCGAGCATGCGATCGGCTTCGTCGAGAACAAAAACATCGAGGCCTTGGAGACTCAGGTGTTTTTGCTCGATGAGATCAAGAAGACGTCCCGGGGTCGCGACGAGAATATCGACGCCGCCCGCAAGCGCTTTGACCTGCGGCCCTTGGCCGACACCACCGAAAACCACGGCATACTTGAGTTTGAGGTGTTTACCGTACGTGCGGAAGCTCTCAAGAATTTGAATCGCGAGTTCGCGTGTCGGAGTGAGAATGAGAACGCGTGTGCGGCGACCTTGTAAAGGGCGGCGGTTCACTGCGATTTTATTGAGAATAGGAAGGGCGAAAGCTGCCGTCTTTCCGGTGCCGGTTTGGGCACAGCCGATGAGGTCACGGCCGGCGAGAAGAGGTGGAATTGCTTGCTGCTGGATAGGTGTCGGGGTTTTGTATCCGGTTTCTTCGAGTGCAAGGCGGAGAGGTTCGATCAGGAGAAGGTCGTCAAAAGAAAATGTCGTCATTTGGCCGCACGCTACTGGCTTCGGACGGCAATAGCAAGGGAATGGAACGGAAAGCGATCAA
This sequence comes from Bdellovibrionales bacterium, assembly GCA_034002335.1. Lineage (GTDB taxonomy): Bacteria > Bdellovibrionota > Bdellovibrionia > Bdellovibrionales > JAMPXM01. Next base: position 1,456 of record JAVFAU010000009.1, read on the forward strand.
GTAATGGGCTGGTGAATCGGGAGTTCGATTACGAACCGGGTGAACGGGGCCGTCGTATCGAGCCAGAGGCGGCCGCCATGGGACTCGATGATGCCCTTTGAGATGCTTAGGCCAAGCCCCGTGCCTTTGCCGACATCCTTGGTTGTGAAGAAAGGATCAAGAATGCGCGTGCGAAGCTCAGGAGGAATGCCGGCGCCGGAGTCTTCGACGTGTAAAACAAGCCGTTCCCCTTCGAGTTTCGAGTGAATGCGAATCGAGGCTTCGCTTTCGTCGTCGGCGTTTGCTTTCTCTAGAACCGCATCGAAGGCGTTGTTAAGAAGGTTCATGATGACTTGGGCAAGCTGGACAGGGCGGCAGTCAAGCGTGATGTCTTGATCGGCTACGACCTGTACGTCGATCATGTGGATCTTGAATTTTTCGTTGGCGAGATCAAGGACATCTTGAATGATCTCTGCAAACGGCACGGACATGAACGGCTCATGTTCGACGTTTCTTGAGAACGCGCGGAGGCCGCGAACGATGCGTGCGATACGATCGCAGTTTTGTATGATGCGATTGAGATCGGCTTCGACATCTTCAAGCCGCGGAGGTTTGGAGTTCAGGTTTTGCAGCGCTCGAAACGCGCCACCTTGAATGATGGCCAATGGATTGTTGATTTCGTGCGAGACTCCCGCCGACATCTCTCCGAGCGAGGCCATTTTCGAGGACTGCAGGAGTTTAGCTTCGGCGGCTCTGAGTTCCGAAATATCAAGTCCGATACCGATCGCGCGGCCGCCTTTGAGGGGAACATTGATCCAACGGGACTCGAAAAAGTGCCCATCCTTGTCTCGCAGCGGAAAGTTCATCCAGTCGTCGTTGGCTGAGAGCATGAAGCCGAGAGCTTGTTTCTGCGCTTTCGGGTTTGGGAAAATACGGGGCAGGATGTTTTCTTTGAGAAGCGATTCTTCGGTGCAGTCGAACCGCTCTCTGAAGAATCGATTCGCCCAAGTGATGTGACCGCTTTCGCCGAATTCAGTCAGCATGAGGGGGGAGTTGTCGGCGACGATCATGAAGCGTTCGCGCAGGGCGTTTTCTCTTTTGGCCGAGTGAAAGAGGCCCATGATTGTCGCCGAGGCCTCGATGATCGGTTTCAGTTTTTCGACGAAGTCTTCGGAGTAAGCGCCGGGTCTGTTTCCGACGCCGACCATGCCGATATGCTCGCCGAGATAATAGAGCGGAATCGCCAAAAAGTTTTGAAGAAGGGGAATGCCCTTGATCTTGTTGTAGATCAACGGAATGCCGTTTTCCAGACAGCTTGCGATGTTGTCGAGTGCTTTGCGATGATCGGCGTTAAGGCCCAGTTCTTGTTCGGAATGGGTCGCGGCGTAGGGATTAAGAATGGAACTGCCGTCTTCTTGTTTTATGACTTCGCCGATGAAGCCGTGCGTGCTTTCCGTGACGGCTAGGAAGTCGTGCAGCACGTGATTGAAAAGAGAGCTTCGTTTGGTCCCGAGGCGCATGTAGGCATCTTGAATCGAGGCGACGCGCGTGAGGATATGCATGCGGCGCACGTCCTCTGTGATATCGCGTCCGTGAGCGAAGATGCTCTGGCCGTGAGCGTCGGTTGTGCCGCTCCACTGGAGAGTTAAAAAGTGCCCGGCTTTATGCCGACAGCGAAGCCTCAAGGTTTGGTTGGATTGCGGGGTTTTATGATCGAAATGGTGAAGCGATCGTTTGAGATCGCGGTGATGGACGAGGGAGTGAAACTGAGTTCCGATGAGTTCTGAAGGCGTATAGCCGAGCGTCCTCGCCCAAGCGTCGTTTGTATAGAGAAAACGCATGTCGCGATCGAGCTCGCAGTACAGATCAAGCGAAGATGCGAAGAAGACTCGAAGGGGTGCTGAGATATCCATCATAAATGCATCTTCATGGAGGATCACTATCGAAGGTCGCAAGCGACAGAGTTCGTTCGAGAACGGCGGTGTCGGGGTCGTCTTTCAGAAAAGGAGAGAGAAACTGAATCTGATAGTGAATGAGGAGTGCCGCCGCCCGCGCGCAGTTCGCCGCGGACTGCGGGCACACCGGTTCAAGAGAGACTCTGGCCGTCGCAAAGCAGGTGGAGCTTTCCGTTCCGATCGGGTTTGGTTGACCGTCGTTTCCAATGCATGACGAGTTTTGAGCCGTGCCAGTCAGTGGCGGCGCATCGTCTCCCAACGGGAAAATAGGAACGGCTCGGCGCGCGCGTGACTCGCAACAGGTCGGGCAGGTGTTTTTGCTGAGCAGTAGGCAGGCTTTGAGGCTTTCGTTTTCAGGACCCTCGGCGAGAGCGGCGACGCTCTTCTTGATGACTTCAATGTTGTTGAGATTTTCTTCGATCGAAAGGCGAACGCTGTCGCGATTGACGAGGGCATTCAGACGTTGCACCTGAACGCTCTGATCGAAAACGAAATGAGCCAAGATGCCGGCGATGAGGAGTCCTGCTGTGACGAGAAGCGAGAACTCAAGCTCAGTGAAGCCGCGTGCACCGTACGGCACAGGGCGGGGGTTCCGGAAGATAGAAAGACGCTTAAAGGGCTTCTCGCGCGGCACGCTCGCTCCTGGACCATGGTTCGAAAGTCGCTGCTTGCCCTTTTATGCTAACGCTTTGCGATCACTTCCTTCAAGTGGAGACGGGCTGAATCTATCGATTCCGCTTGGAGAATCGTAAGAGACAGGGCCGAGAAGTCTTTAAAGATACAAAATGTCTCGTTGCCGACTGGGTATGAGACGCCATTGAGGCCTCGACACGAGGGAGATGAATAGTCATTTTCGATGATGATGAGCGCGATACTTTTGATTCCATCTAAATTGGAAAGCAGTGACTGTGAGTCGATCACGGTCTGGCCCCATCGACAAAACGCCAGTTGATCGGCCGCAATCTCATGAGTTTCAAACGTGCCCTGATTGGTCACGCAGACGCGTATCAACGGGTTCTTGATGCCACGAAGCAGGCTGCTCGTCTCTCCAGCATGTGCGGAGTTTGTGAGCAGTGAGCCAAGGCCTAGCATGAGGGCCGTAAAGACTGAGGCAAAATGTTGCATCTTCTAAGTCCTTTCATGATCGCGAATGTAGGGATGTCCTATCGAACGTTGGGCGCCGCTGCAAGTTTCTGAATATGTTTCAACACTATTTGACCGCGCCGACCTAAGTCTGGGAGCCAGAAGATGGGGAAAAAGGGAGGGGATGTGTCGGATTCATCGCGTCGCGGGTTTCTGCGTAAGGGTGCGCAGATTGGTTCGCTTTTAGGTTTGGGAGCGCTCGGCTTTGAAAGCCAGAGTGCAAAGGCTCAAGACTCTCTCTTTATTGAACCGCCGCCGACCATTAACCGCGGGCCTATCTTTAAACGCGTCAAACCGGCCGCAGCTCTCGTTAAGGCGCATATCCCGGTTCTACAGGGCGCGACTTCGACTACTGAGACGCAGTTTAAAATTCTCATCGAGGCGCATCGAGTTTACGAATATAGGATCTTCGACCCAAGAAATGCGACTCGGTGGGTTGCTCATCCAAAGGCGCGTCACGGCGTTGCCACGTCTGGTGCCCTGATCGACCATCTTTTTGTTGGCGCTCTTGAGCCTGGTCGCGAGTACGAGTTGGAGATTCTCGTCGATGGTCGTTTGATCGATCGTCGTATTTTTTCGACCTATGGTTTGCGGCACTTCTCGGGGCGACCGGAGGGCGAACCTTTGCGGGTCGCTCTGATTTCGTGCATGAACGATCGTTACGTGAACGATCAAGAGTCGATGTGGGCGGCTGTGGCAAAATCCCAGCCGGAGCTGATTTTATTCAACGGCGATTGTTGTTACGTCGATCAGCGTTCTGACGGCACGATCGAAGGCATGTGGAGTCGTCATCTGACCACGCGGCGTATGCTCGACATCTTTCGTTGGGATCGCCTCGTTCCGATTTTGGCGACTTGGGACGATCACGATACCGGAGAAAACGATTCGAACTCGTCGAGCCCGAGATTGGGCCCGGCTGGCGAGTACTTCAGTGCGATGTTCGGGTCGGACCCTGTTCACGGGATGCAAATGTCCGAGGGACTTTCATTTTCTTACGATATCGGCGGCATGCGATTTGTCCTCATGGACTGTCGCTCGGGCAAGACGAGAACGCAGGTGTATTCGCAAACGGATGAGCGTTGGTTGCAAGAGACGCTCGAGGACGCCCCAGGGCCTGTCTGGCTCGTTAACGGGACGCAGTTTTTCGGCGGTTATCTGCTTGGGGCTGAGTCGGTCGAGAAAACCTCACAGAGTCAGCTTGCGCGCATTATGGCGATGGGTGCCGGAGCGGGGTCGAAGCACGGAAAAAAATGTCCTTTGATCTTGATGTCGGGGGATGTTCATTTCTCGGAAATCATGGAGCTCGAACGAGATCTCATGGGGTATCGCAGCTACGAGTTAACTTCGAGTTCGATTCACTCGCGTACGTTCCCGGGGCAGCAGTTTCGGTCGCACAATCCGCGCCGCTTGGCTTCGACCTCGCGCTACAACTTCATGGCCATCGAAATGTCGACGTCAAGAGCGAACCGTGTCGAATTTGAAACCGTGTCGATGGGCGCGTATGAGCAAGAGTTCTTCCGCTTAAAGACTATGGTTGAACGTACATAGTCGAATGCGTGTTTGTTTAGCGCGGCCCTTCGCGCAGGGGGCCGTGCATTTCGTCAAAGCGATTGGCGGCCGCGTTTAAAAATGATTCGTCTTTACAGATTTTTTCGACGTCTTCGATCGCCCAGTCCGCTTGTGGAAACTTAAAGGTTTGCTCACAAAGTCCGGCTTCGGCCTTGAGAATCCACTTCTCGTTAAACGAAAAAACGGAAATTTTCATTCGTGGGTCCATATATTCTTTTAAAACGCGCATGGCATGAACTTACTTGAAACTGTCAAAGCGTCCAACAGTCAAGTTTGTGAAATCTCAAGCCGAATCCTGATGGAGGGGTCGAGCGTTCGACCAGGGAGGGTGCATGAGGGGGCTTTGGCTAGTGACGGCTCAGGCGAACGGAGAGATCGCACTGCCGGTTTGGGCGTCGTCGTTTTCATACTTGGATCTTTTTGTGTTAAATCCGTGGCGCTTTCAGTTGGAGAGCTGTCGAGCTCAAAACGTTCGGGAAACATTCGTTTCAGAGGAATCTAACGGATTAACCGCCGATGGAAATCCACGCTTCGTGTTTCGCGCGTACAATGAAGACCTGCGCAGGAGCTTTCATCGTCTGCTGCACTGGGGCCGTTGGGACGCTCTTGTTATCGATGGTATCTCGTCCGTGGTGCCGTTGATCGGAGACCGTGGCTTGGAAATTCCAAGGGAACTCAGTTGGATCATCTATCGCCACGAGAGATGTCGTGTGGAGGGTTTTGCCGAATCTGCGTTTCGCAAACCGTTTAGTCGAAAAAGACTTCTGCATTCGTGGCATCAGGAGCTTTGTGAGAAAGCGGCCGAGGTCGTGATCGACGATCGGCCGCGTGCGCATGGAAATGCACTTAGCCGAAGTTTTCAGCCGCGAATTTCCAGTTGACGATTTTCCAGTACGTATCAACGAACTTCGCGCGATCGTTGCGGTAGTCAACGTAGTAAGCATGCTCCCAAACGTCGACCGTCAGGATCGGCGTGTGGCCATCGACAAGCGGGCAGCCTGCGTTTGATGTCGATACGCACTCAAGCTTGCCGGTCGTTTTGTTTTTTACAAGCCATGCCCAGCCGGAACCGAAAGTTTTGATCGCGGTCTCCGTGAATTTTTCTTTGAAGCCTTGGAATGAGCCGAAGTCCTTTTTGATGGCTTCCGCGAGGGCGCCAGTCGGTTCGCCGCCGCCGTTTGGCGAAAGACAGTTCCAGAAGAACGTGTGGTTCCAGATCTGAGCCGCGTTGTTGAAAACGGGGCCCGAGGATTTGCGAACGATATCTTCGAGCGAAAGACTTTCGAACTCAGTTCCAGGGACGAGTTTATTCAAGTTATCAACGTACGCTTTGTGATGCTTACCGTAGTGGTACTGAAAAGTTTCAGGGGACATGTGGGGCATCAACGCGTCTGTCGAATAAGGAAGGGTAGGTAGTTCGAAGGGTGCTTTAGACATTTTGATTTCTCCTTTAGAATAACCGCAAGTTAACTGAGAAAGCTGAAGAGAGGAAGGCTCGACGCGTTCATCAAAGCGACGCGTTTATAAAGACGCGTTTATAAAAGTGAGCCGGCGAGCATGAAGCGTGCGACGGTGAAGTATATGACGAGCCCCGTGACGTCGACCAGGGTCGAGACGAATGGGGCCGAGGCGCTTGCGGGGTCAAGTTTGAGGCGGCGCAAGAGAAACGGCAGCATGGCCCCGGCGACGGAACCAAAGAGAACAACCCCGATCAGGCTGATGGAAACACAGGCAGCAAGCAGGAGGTAGTGTTCAGTAAAAATTGACGTCTTGCCCGGCCAAAGTGCGATGCGGGCAAAGCCGACAATCGCGAGAATGAGCCCGAGGGCGAGGCCTGTTGCGAGCTCCCGTCGTAGGGCGCGGCCCCAGTCGCGCAGACGAAGTTCACGCAGGGCGAGCGAACGAATAATCAGCGTCGTCGCCTGCGAACCGACGTTGCCGCCCGAAGAGATGATGAGCGGAATAAAAAGCGAGAGCACGACGGCTCGTTCAAGCTCATCCTTGAATTGTTCCATGGCTGTCGTCGTGAACATTCCGCCGATAAAGAGGAGCATCAGCCAGCCGCCGCGTTTACGAATCATCTCGCTGAGCGGAACTTCGGGATATGGGGCATCAAGGGCTTCGAGACCACCGAGCTTTTGAATATCTTCCGTCGCCTCTTCTTCGCTGACATCGAGGATGTCATCGACCGTCACGACCCCTTGCATGCGGCCTTCGTCATCGACAACTGGAAGCGCGACAAAGCGGTGTTGCTGGAAGACGCGGCTGACCTGTTCCTGATCCATTTCATCTGGGATGGTGACGACTTTGTCTTCCATCACGTCGGAAATACGCTTTTCCGCTGCGTTGACGAAAAGTTGACGAAGCGTCAGGACACCAAGCAGCCTTTGGCTTGAATCAAGAACATAGACGTAGTGGATCGGGTTCACGATGAGCGCCTGTTGGCGCACGTAGCGAATGGCTTCCGCGACCAGCATTTCTGGACGCACGCGCACGAAGCGTGGGTTCATAAGACCGCCGGCTTCGTCTTCGAGGTACGAGAGCAGAGCGATGATTTCCCGACGCACTTTTTCGTCGACCAGCTGAAGCGCTTCCGCGCGAACTTCTTCTGGTAGCTCTTGAATCAAATCGGCCGCATCATCGGGGGCGAGGAAGCGGATCCAAAGTCTGCGTTCGGCGCGGTTGAAGTCTTGAAACAGAAGTGAGTGGTCGCGGGGACCGAGAGCGAGAAAGAAGTCTTCGGAATCATCGGCCGAGAGGTTTCGGAACGCATGAAGGCGTTCTTCCGCATCCATGCGTGGCCACTCTTCGAGTAGTCTCGACACGGGAGTCATCTCTTGTGATTCGATTTCGCTCATGTCTTACACCATCGGTGAAGACGACCTGTTTCGACAAGCCCGAACTGTCGAAATCGACCGGTCAGAGGTATTTTTTAGAGACTTTCTTAGGCGGCTTCGAGTTTGTAGCCGACACCGTAGACAGATTCGATTTTCGTTCCGGTCTCGGCGATTTTACGGCGAACCGAGCAGACGTGGTGATCGACGACGCGCGGAGAGACATGAATCTGGTCGCCCCAAACGTGGCTCAAAATAAGTTCTCTTGGTACAATCGCACCGTTTTCGCGAATAAAGAGCGAGAGTAAGCGGAATTCCACGGGTGTCAGGTCGAGCTCTTTTCTCTGGGGCGCGCCATTCTCGGAGCGAAGATCGAATGCCCGCTGTTTTTCGAGGTCGAGTTCGAGAAGCCCTGCGCGTAAGTTCGGACGAGTCGTGCCCGCAGATTCGCGACGGGCCAGATGGCGAAGGCGCGAGGTCACTCGCACCTGAAATTCGACCGGATCAAACGGTTTCGCGATAAAATCCTCGGCGCCGAACGTGAAGCCGCGAACGCGTGTATTGACCGAATCGTAGGCAGTTAAGAGGATAACGGCTGTGTCTTCCTGCAGACCGCTTCCCAAAAAGTCGACACCGTTTCCGTCAGGCAGGTCGACATCGAGAAGAACCAGGTCAAAGCGCTTTTTCTCAGCGAGTGCTTTACGGGCGTCAGCCAAAGTCCCAGCCCACGAAACCTGGTGTTCGCGGCCTAAGAGTGCCGTCACCATGTTTCGTACATCTTCACTGTCATCGATCAACAGAAGATTGGCCATAGACTAACTCCCCCTTCAGTTTCTATCGGTCGAAGGGGGCCGAAAGTTAAGCTTTCTGGCCCGCTTTCTGGCCCGCTTCCGGGCCTGCTTCCGAGCCGCGCAAAGCCCATGTCACAAAGGCGATCGCTCCTAGACCAATGGCGGTGACGGCGAGGAAGTGTCCATTGTATCCGAGTGCCTCGGCGGATGCTCCTGAGAGGGCCGAGGCGAGCGTTTGTGAGACAACGACGATGGATGCTTGAAGAGTGTAGTCGCTTGAAGAGTGCTTGGGGCGACAGCGATCCATCATCGCGGCAAACAAAGTGACGGTCGCGATTCCGCTGATTCCATTATCGAGCACAGTTGCGAGAATGACTTTCCAGATCGCGTTTTCAGTGGTGACGGGCAAGAGGTAAGTTGCCGTCGCGCAGGTTTGAAGAACCGCCAGAACGACCAGGCTTTTGGTTTTGTCAAAGCGGCTTGCGACCCAAGCTCCCAGCGCGGCGCCCAGAAGCCCCGAGCCCGAACCGAAGAGGCCTGTGAGCGCGCCGATTTCCGCCAGAGAATAGCCGTTGTCGACAAGCCACGGTTCGATCATGGTCGATGCGGCTTGGTGAGCGGCCTTGTAAACCACGAGGACCAAGAGCCAGCGAGTCATGAGAGGGCGAGCGAGAAACTCTTTGAGATCCGTAAGCGGACGGTGCTTGAGAGTTCTATCAACGGTTCGGTCCATCTCTCCAAGAACGGCTCGTTCGCGAAAAAACAAAATTGGAAGACTTGCGATCACAAGGCAGGCCGCCATCGCGAGCATCGCCGCTTGCCAGCCGGTGTGCGCGAGAACGATGAGCATGGCGGAGCCGCCGGCGATCATGCCGATACGATAGCCGCCCACTTGGATACCGTTGGCCCATCCACGCTCCTCTTTTTTCAACAAGTCGACAGCTAGGCCGTCTGTTGCGACGTCTTGTGAAGCTGCAATGAGATTACAAACCAAAAAAGCGATGAGCACGATCGTGAGAGAATTTGACGGCTCGAAAAAAGAAATGAATATCAAAACGACGACCGACAGAGCCTGTAGGGGAATAATCCAACTGCGTCTTAATCCGAGCCGTGGAATGCCGTAACGATCGGCGAGTGGCGCCCACAAAAACTTAAGGGCCCACGGAAGAATCAGAAGCGAAGTCCCGCCGATTTGAGCAAGACTCAAGTTGGCTTCGCGCAAGAAAACCGGAAGAGCTTGCGTGAAAAAGCCGTACGGCAACCCTTGCGCGAAGTAAAGACAGGCGAAGAGGGTGACCTTCTCGGCTCGATTCATCGAGGTTTGCTTTCAATCTGGCTCAGCCATTCCGGAGCTTCGTGGCCATGGTTTGTAAAAACCCAATCGATGCCGCGCGACCATTCACGCATCAAACTCTTGTAAGAGGCCGCAAAGCCGACGCCGCACGACTGTTGAATGGAGTGATGGCGGTCGATCATGGCCTCTGTCATCAAAAGCCAGTGGCTGCAAAAGCCTTTGTAGCCACGATGGTATGCGATATCCGACGTGCTTTGAATGTCGGTCGTGGTGACCGCAACCAGGGCTTTGCGGCTGGTTTGGGTGACTCGGGAAAACGATTCGAGGAGTTCCGTGTCGAGCGACATGATATGAAAATCGGTTTCGGGCGTGCGCTTTTTCAAAAGTTCGCGCACGTGTAAAAGGCGCTCTTTGGTCCAATCGACGCCGTTTGGTTTGAGTTCGATCATGAGGTGCAAAGAAGGTCCGTACTCCGCGATCACAGATTCAAGCGTCGGTACGTCTTTGGCTTCATGGTGAAGCGTGCTGAGCGTGAGATCCGAGATCGCAAGCGGGCGACCGAAGGTGCGAAGAAGCGTTTCATCGTGATGCACAACGGGAACGCCGTCTTTTGTCAGTCGAACATCGAATTCAATTCCCCAACAGCCGGCTTCGCGGGCGCGATCGAATGCGGAGAACGTGTTTTCCGCGCAGCCGCGCACGCGCCATGCGCCACGATGGGCGATGATACGGGCCGGTGGTAAATGAGATGGGCGTGGTGGAAACGTTCCAGGGAGCTTAGAGAGCGTCCAGTCGGCGGCGCCCATGGCGATACCGAACGCCAATTCCTCTGTTCGGTTCTCAAGGCGATCAAATAGTTTCATCGCCCCATAGTGAAACGACTCATCGAGCAGGGCAAGAACTCAAACATTCTTCTTTCGCTAGACGCAGAGCCGGAGCGATACAGTCACTTGTTCCCAAGTGGCGTACGATGCTTGCCTTGCTTGATTTGCTGGCAACCGTGCCCGACTGGAACTTCGCTTTACAGGCGTTTACGGCGTGCTCCATCATGCCGTCGCCCATTGTACTGCCTTTCGTGAGGTAGTCTTTGGCCCACATGCGATTGATTCCAATGCTTCCTTTTGAAGGTGAAGACTGGAAGAGCGTGAAGTTGAAATTACGCGGATTGATATTGGCGAGTTTACAATCGGCGGCGGTTTTAATGGAGGCGATACCAAACGGATCTGTTCCAACGTTTTCGATCATGATGACGTGACCGCGTATGGCGACGATATCGCCCGGTAACAATGTCGAGGATCCTTTAAAGGAGGCGTGATCGAGGCAAGTCAGGCCATTTCCTTGTGGGTTTGCCATCATGGATGAAGAAACACCGTGAACCAACGAGGCCTTGAGAGAAGTTCCTTTTTTTAGTTTTAAACCGCTGACCGCATAGGCGGAATAAACAAACGCCGAACAGTCGATTCCAAGCTCTTTTGATCCCGAACCGGCGTTGCGGAACATGTTGAGCACGGTTTCATCTGATGAAGACGTATAGGGTTTTCCGCCGTAATCGTAAATCAATGGAGCGGTCATCATGTCGTGACACGAAGGCAGCGGGCGGCGGTAGGGATCGAGATACGGGTGTCCATTCAAGAAAGCTCTTAAATCTCTGATCTCGCGAACGTTTCCTGTTCCGCTGGAATGGCGTCCGATGACCGCGATTCCTTTGATGTTGGGAGTGGAGCCGTCGAGAGGGTTCATCGTCGCGGCTTCGCAGCTTTGGTAGCTAACGGCGACGGTCTTGAGCCCGCCATAAACGGCAGGCGTTCTGGTCGTTTTCCAATGATCGAACAGCCCTGCATCGGACGGAACCGGAGCAGGTGTTGGAGCGGGAGTGGGGCCGGGTCGAACGCCGGTGTCATCTGCGCACGAGAGAGTTTCGATTTGCGCATCGACCGCGAGTTTTTTTAGTTCCGCGATGAGTTCTTGTGTCGCATCGACGTCGGCGGATTTCGCCGCTGTCGTGCGGTCGCCGAGTTCAAGCTGGGCAATTCGCTCTAGCCAGAGACCTTTTTGAGCTTCGAGATCCGGAGCGATGAGTGGTTCGTCTGTTTGAGAAGAGTTTTGCCCGATGCCCGATGATTCGTTTCGTTCCATGACTTTAGCAGCAAGACGCGAAGTCAGACTGATGAGGGATGACTGCGAATTCGCAGAAAGAGTGCCGAGTCGGGGCGATTGTTGAATTTGGTCTTTGAGCGCGTTCTGGATTTCGCGTGTCGTCGGTGGACGGCCGTTTAATTCGACGGATTCGTAAAATGAGGACCAAATGGCGTCGTCAAAATTTTTGCATCCGATTGTGGAATCAAGGCGAGAAGCCAGCGGCGTTGCAAGAGTTTGAAAGCCGTTTTGGCAACCCGATAAGGCTACGCCTGTTACAACGAGACCTGTTGCGGCGAGAGTAGAGGTCGCAAGCGTCGTGGAGAACGGGCGGAGGAGCGCGGCGATCGAGCGTCCGATGGAGCTGCGGAAGGAGTGTTTCATTTGTGGTCGCTTTGTATGTTGCATTTCATTAGAATGACGGATTTTTCAGCAAAATCTTGAATGGAAGACTCAAAAGCGGGACTTGTTTTGGTCAGACGTCCCGGCAAAAAGTGGCCTATGAAGCCCCGGTCCTGGTAAAAGGTCTGTCGTACGTCCTGAATTGATCCGTATTGGACCTTTGATGAGTCATCTTTTCTAGATAAGTAGCCGAAATTCTATACATGGAAATGAATACTCAGACTCAACTTGATGATCCGCAGAAGAAGCGCAAATTGATTGCGGTGCTCACAGTCAGTGCGGTGATGATTTTCCTAGCGATGGATTTTTTCACACTTCGCATTGTGACGGGCTTCTTGTTTTCTAAGCCAGTTGCGCAAACGGAAGATCCGTTGAATGTCGTCGCGGTTATTCGCGAACGCGAGCAAGATGTTCGTCAAAAACCTATGGAAGAAGAAGAGTGGTATATCGCAGAACGCGAAGCCGACGTCGTTTTGGGAGACGCGGTGTATTCGGGTTCTCAATCCAGTGCGGAAGTTCAAATGGTCGCGGGTGGGACCATTGTTCTTGGCGAAGAGACTCTGGTTGTCTTTGATAGTTTCGACGGCGTCACGGTTCCCGACGTTGCGCGTGGCCAGGTTCGTCTTCAGCTAAACGGGCAAATGCGCGTTGCGATTTCGGGTGAGATGACGGAATTCATGGGTAGCCAATCGGAACTTCTTGTCGATGTCGCAGATGGGGCCGCTTCGAAAGTTCAAGTTGTCGCCGGATCTGTCGAAGTTTCAGTCGGGTCAAAATTAGGGTCAAAAGGTCAACCAGGTGCCACTGGCCAGCGTCAGACACTTTCGGTGGGCGAAGAGACGTTGATCCCAAAGTCTGAGGTTTCGCCACAGCGAGCAGCTCGTATTCAATCGGCGTTGATGCCGCCGGTTGGAAAAGCGATTTCTTCGGAAAAGCTTTCGGCTCGTCGTGCGGGCCGTGCCAAGACAATGGCTCCAGCGCCTTTGGCCGAGAAGGCAGCGGAGCTTCCACCGGTGAATGTGCCGGTCGAGCCGACCCTTGATCCTGTGCCTCCCGTTGCCGAAGCAATGGTTGAAGCGAATAATGACGTCGTTCCCGAAATTCATCCCGAGACGCTCGAGCAAGAGACAGTTGTTCAAGAGGCTTTGCCCGAGGCGCCTGAAGCGTTTGAGGTCGCTCAAAAAGAAGTTTACCAAGCTCGTATCCTTAAACTTGAGGAAGCCTATCAAAAGGTGAAGGGGAATACGTACACGCCTCGTTCCGGTGTACGCACGATTGAAGAGCCGATTCGTTTGGCATGGACAGGCGTGAAACCGGAAGAGAAGGTACGTGTTCAGATATCGAGATCACCTTCGTTTGAAAACAGTTGGTATAACGAACTTGTCAGTGGTTCCGAAGTCGTCGTTGGAAAATGGCGCGCCGGAAAGAATCACTGGCGAGTCGCGAGAATTCAAGAAGGTGCCGAGGACGCCACTCAGTGGTCGGATGCCGGGGTTGTGACGGTCGACCCGATGGTTGATCGCGCCGTGAGTCCTGTTGTCACGGTCCCTCAAGGACGTATTCCTCTTGTGCGTTCGAGTGGAAAGAAAGGCGCTGTTTCGGTCGCAAAGGCGCGTCTTCGTTTTGACCTTGCCGGTGGTCAGAAAAATGCGGCGGGCTGGTTGGTTCAAGGAGCGACGGATCAGACGTTCTCTAAAAAATCTCGTTACGTG
>JAVFAU010000010.1:0-14975 GCA_034002335.1 Bdellovibrionales bacterium
GATTCGAACAAACTTCAACGGGAACATGCTCCGCGCCGCCACTGGCGACCTTTGCCGCCGCCGTCGTCAGTGCGACGCTACGATCTTGCGGCACCAACACGCCCGAAGCTCCAAGCAGCCAAGAGGAGCGGAGAATCGATCCTAAGTTCGCCGGATCTTCAAGACCGTCGCACGCGACAAGAACACAGCGATCGAGATCACGAACGGCCTCGATATCAAACTCCGGCGTTTCCGTAATAACCGCCGCCGCGCCCTGGTGTCCTGAACCGATGTTATCGAGTTCCGTACTTGTGAGTGTTTTGATTTCAACTTTCGCCGCTTCCGCGAGGTCCGCAAGCGCCTTTAACTGCGGAGCCCGTAGATAATCGTCGCGAAGTCCAAGGCGCTTGATGGCGCCGGGGCGAACCTTGAGCGCCTCGCGCACAGAGTGAATACCGAGCGAGAGACGTTCGCGACCTGAGATCATAAAAGCCGAATTCCGCGGACCAGCCCCCGGACGACCAACACGAGCCGGGCCACCGATGACAGGCACAGAGGCCGGATCACGGGGTTTTCCTCGTTGTTGCAGCGAACCGCTCGAACGATCCGCCTGCGGACGCTCCCCTCGGCGCGCAGGGCGCTTGGAATCACGATTGGATGTACTACGATTATTTCCGCGACTTTTTGCCATTGAATTCTTTCTACCTAACTATCGAAATAACGCCTGACAGCTACGAGCTGCACCATCAAAGAATACCCGATCACGGTCAAGGTTGTATTTTGCCTCTTCAACATCCACGCGACCGTCTTTCGAAAAAAGAAAGAGCCGGCGAATCACGACCAGCACGTTAAAGCGCTTTTGATTTCGCTTGTTCGAATTCGGCCTGAATGGCCTGGGCCGCATCACGCCGATGGCTTGCGGCCAAGATCGGACGACCTACGACCAGCGCCGAGGCACCCGCCTGAGCGGCACGTGCCGGGGTTTGAACGCGAACTTGGTCGCCAACATCTGAACCCGCAGGTCGAATACCAGGCGTCACCAAAAACGCATCGGGAAACCGGCCGCGCAAAAGAGCCGCTTCGTGCGGAGAACATACGAATGACTTGAGCCCCGTCGCGTAGGCATCTTGCGCCAATCCATCGACAAGGTGACCTATTCGGTCTCCCGAGGCTTTAGCAGCATCAGGGCGAAGTCCGAATGGCAGAGTCTCCGGAGCGAAACTCGTAAGAATCGTGACGTTCAAGATGCGAAAAGCTCGTTCCTGCCGAAGTTCCGCTTCGAGCTTCGCCATTTGCGCAAGAGCCTGAGGGCCCGCAAGAGCATGAATCGTGGCATAGGAGGCTCCCGCATCGAACGCCGTACGCACAGCCGACTCCATGGTCGATGGAATATCGAGATGCTTGCAGTCGATAAAGACGCTTCCGTGCCGAGCGATATCGCGCACGATGCTCGCGCCCTCGCGATACATCAGCCGCGGCCCGAGCTTGAACCCAAGCCCTAACCCCGAGAGATCTTCGGCGATAGCGCGAGCCTCGTTGGGCTGATCGACATCGAGCGCCACAAATATCACGGGCTCAGCCGCCGCCAAGGCGCTCATTTGCGAACTCATGTCTGCGCGCCCTGCTGAGGAGCGCGACGAATCGCTGTGACCTTTGCCGCGATTTGATCGCTCGCGTCCTCTGCTTTGATCTTTTCCATGGCCTTCGAACGACGTTCGATGACTTCAACGACGCCTTCTTTAAGACCGCGGCCACCGATATTCACCCGCACGGGCATTCCAAGAAGATCCGCATCTTTGAACTTCACGCCGGGACGCTCGATACGATCATCCATCAAGACATCAAACCCACGCACCTGCAGATCGCGGTAAAGGACTTCCGCCGACTGGCGCACTTCTTCGTCCTCTGGATCAAGAACAACGACGTGAACATCGAACGGAGCAATTCCGTGCGGCCAGATGATGCCGTCTTTATCGTGCGATTGTTCGATGGCAGCTTGAACCGTGCGCGAAACGCCGATGCCATAGCACCCCATCTCAAGCGGAACAGGCGCACCCTCCGCGTTGAGATAAGTCGCGCCCATCGCTTTTGAGTATTTGGTTCCGAGATAAAAGACGTGACCGACCTCGATACCACGGAAGGAACGATACACTCCCGCACGCCCGCTTTCTTGGCAGCGCGGACACGCGTGACCAGGTTTTGCCATGCGGACATCCGCAAACTTTACCACCTTCGCATCGCGGCCGATGTTCACGTTCTTAAGATGTTCAGCATCTCGATTGGCGCCGACAACGAAGTTTTTAAAACCTTCGATCGCGACATCAAAGTAAACAGGAATCGTGAGTCCCACAGGACCGCAGCTGCCAGGCCACGCGCCCGTAACGGCCTTCACTTCTTCATCCGTCAAAAGCTGGGGCGGGTTCGCAAGCCCAAGTACGTTTTTAAGCTTGATCGGATTCACCTCGTCGTCGCCAGCCAAGCAGACAGCGACGGCCTTTAAGTTTTTATCCGCCGGATCAAGCCCTTCGTTTGTCGAAAAGAACATCGTCTTAACTAGCTGGTTTTCGGGAATCCCAAGAGCCTTCGAAAGAGTGCCGATCGACTTTAAACCCGGTGTTGGGAACGCCTCAAGCGGAAGCGCCTCTTCGGATTTTGCGCCAGACGCGCCTTGACCCAGAAGAGCCGGAGCGACTTCGATATTCGCGGCGAAATCGCACGTGTCGCAGACCATAAGATGGTCCTCACCGGCATCCGCCAAGAGCTGGAATTCATGCGTCTGGCTTCCGCCGATATTACCCGCATCCGCTTCGACGATTCGATAATTGAGCCCCAGACGCTCGAAGATCGCCTTGTAGGCGTCGTACATGAGGTCATAACTCTTAAGCGCAGTCGCCGTGTCCGCGTCGAAGCTGTACGCATCTTTCATGATGAACTCACGACCCCGCATCAAACCGAAACGCGGGCGAATTTCATCGCGATACTTGGTTTGAATCTGATAAAGATTCGCCGGCAAATCGCGATACGACTTAATATCGTTGCGAACATAGTCGGTGATGACTTCTTCGTGCGTGGCACCCAAACAGAAATCGTGGCCGTTACGGTTTTTGAACTTCAGAAGACCGTCGCCCATTTCTTTCCAGCGATTGGTTTCTTGCCAGAGTTCTGCGGGCTGCACCATCGGCATCAGCACCTCTTGGCAACCACGCTTATCGAGTTCTTCGCGAATGATGCGCTCTAATTTGCGAATCGCGCGCAACGCCAGGTTGCCGTAGGTGTAGATACCAGGAGCGACTTTTTTTATAAGCCCCGCTCGCACCATAAGCTTGTGGCTGGGGATTTCGGCGTCGTTTGGCGCGTCTTTTAAAGTAAAGAGATGAGATTTAGACCAACGCATTAGACGATTTCCTCCACATCGATGCCGTAACCTTTGATCTTGCGATGAAGGTAGCTTCTTTCTAGTCCTATTGATTCCGCTGTTTTCGAGATATTGCCTTTGTTCTCGGAAATCTTGCGCAAGAGATAATCTTTTTCAAATTTCGCGCGCGCTTCGCGGAAGTTGTCGACTTCATCAATCGCGCTCGCGTCGCCACCACTCGACAAGCTCGACAACCCCGCAAATCGCAAATCGTGAACATCGACGAACTCACTTGGCGTCAAGATGTAAACACGTTCGATGAAATTGCGAAGTTCGCGCACATTCCCTGGCCACGGATGATTCAAAAGTTTCGCCATGGCTTCTTGAGAAATTTGCTTGAAGCGAAAACCACCGTCACGAGCGAACTGTTCACTGAAATGCTGAACGAGCGACGGGATATCGCTCGTTCGCTCGCGAAGCGCCGGTACGTGGCACGGAATGACGTTTAGCCGATAATAAAGATCCTCGCGAAAACGCCCTTCTTTAATCTCAAGTTCGAGGTTTTTATTGGTCGCCGCGACCACACGCACATCGACTTCAATCGACTCCTCGCCGCCGACACGGTTGAAGCGCCTTTCTTGCAAAATACGCAAGATCTTTGCCTGCGTTTTAAGACTCATGTCGCCGATCTCATCTAGGAAAATCGTCCCGCCGTTCGCATGGTCGAACTTTCCTTTGCGCGCACGCTCGGCTCCCGTGAAAGCGCCTTTTTCATGGCCGAAAAGTTCGCTTTCAATGAGATCCTCTGGAATCGCCGCGCAGTTCACATCGACAAACGGACGCGAAGCGCGCGCGCTGAGATAGTGAATGTTCTGCGCGACAAGCTCTTTACCCGTGCCGTTCTCACCCGTGATGAGAACCCACGAATTCGAAGCCGCGACACGAGCGATCAATTGCTTTAAACCCATCATCGCAGGCGCTTCGCCGACGATTGCGATGTTTTTGCGAAGCTTATTGAGGAGCGCGTTCTTTTCGCCTCGTTCGCTTTGCACTTGCAGAATGTTCTTCGCCAAGATCAGAATGCGATCAATCGAAAGCGGCTTTTCAACGAAGTCCCAGGCGCCGAGCTTCACGGCCTTAACCGCCGTCTCGATGGTTCCGTGCCCCGACATCATCACAAACTCGCAGAAGTCCGACTTGGGCCGCGCCTCTTTTAAAACATCGAGGCCATCCATCGAACCCGGCATCCAAATATCCAAGTAAACGATCGCGGGGCGATACTCTTCGAGCACACGCAACCCTTCGTCGCCAGAACGTGCCGTGCGAACTTCGTAGCCCTCGTCCATAAGACTGGCCGACAGAACCTCGCGAATAGGTGCTTCGTCGTCGATAACAAGAATTTTAGCTCCGGCTGGGGCCGAAAGACTGCTCACGGAAACCTCCAAAAAAACGACCTAGACGTGTCGCTAACCTATCACCGGCTTCGAGTCTCTTCAAATGGTGAGATATCGACTTCGGCGACCGGCAACTCAACCAAGATGCGGGTCCCCTGTGGTTCATTTGGCAGCGCGCGAATAAAGCCGTTATGGTCCTCGACGATGCGGCGAACAATCGCAAGTCCCAAACCGGTACCGCTCTCTTTGGTGGAAAAATAGGGTTCAAAAACACGGTCGCGGTTCTCCGGAGAAATCCCGACCCCGTTGTCATTCACGGAAACCCGTACGAGTTTTAAAAGCGAGTCGTATTGTGTGCGTATCAATATGCGCGGCTCCGCAACCCCCTCGACGGCCGCGACCGCGTTGTCGAGAAGATTGATGAGAACCCGCTTCATTTGGTCGGGATCGAATAAAAACTCGGGCAAAGCCCCATCTTGCTCGACGACCAGCTGAATGTCGCGATGAGCCTCGTTGAAAACGGCCACGGCTTCTTCGACCACCGTCTTCAACGAAGCGTGGACGGCGCGAGTCTGCGGTAAACGCGCGAAGTTCGAGAACTCATTGACCAGGCGCTTGAGGTCATCGGTTTGCCGGATGATCATGCCGATACACGATGAGAACGCAGGGTCTTGAATTTGATCGCCGAACTTCTTTTCAAGCCGCTGCGCCGAAAGCTTGATGGGCGTGAGAGGGTTCTTGATTTCGTGCGCGATACGGCGCGCGACTTCGGTCCACGCCGCGGCCCGCTGAGCGTTGAGCAGCATCGTAAGATCGTCGAAAACAAGAACCTTGCCGAGTTCCTGCCCTTTTTCATCTTGCAGAAGCGCCAGGTTCATTTGAAGCGGCATCGTTCGTCCCTTGATCTCAATGCGCAGCTCGCGCTGAAAGTTCACGAACCCATGCGAGCGCATCTGCACAAGCAGCTCTTGAAAGATCGTCAAATACTCATTCGGCAAAACGTCCTTCAAAAGACGACCGACGTAGTCAACGGGGTCGATCTGAAGAAGCTGAGCCGCATGCTGGTTGATCGTCGTAATCCGCTCTTCTTGATCAACCGAGACAACCCCCGTCGTGACGTGCGCGAGCACGACTTGAACGTAACGGCTGTGTTCGTCGAGCTGTTCCAATGTCGTCGTCAGATTGCGGTTTGCTTCGAGAACCTCGCGTTTTGAACGATCCAAATGTCCGACCATCTGGTTAAAACTCGCAACCAGACTGTTGACTTCTTTTGATCCCGACAAAATGCCCACTTGCTGATAGTCGCCACGCGCGATTCGTCTTGTCGCCGAACCTAGCAGCTCAAGGGGAATTGAAAGTTCGCGCGCCAAATGAAACCCGAACCAGGTCGCACAAAGCAAGATAACCAAAGTCATCAACGACAAAATGACGAGGTAAATCGACTTGATCGGATATTCCAGCGGGTTCACATTGCGAAACTCTTCGTGCGCCGCCGAAATGTCGTCGATTTTAGAGATCAGGGAAATCGGAATAAAGGTCGAGACGACAAGCGCGCCTCGTTCCTTTTTACGGTCGACGGGAACGATGACTCGAACCAGATTTCCCTCGCCGAAATGATGAATCGTGCTCGACTCGGCACGCGACGTCACACCGTTTTTCAGAAACTCAAGAGAGACCGGTGGAATTGGCGGAATCGACTCGTCGTTGGACAACGACACCACACGCGCCGCGAAAAGCCCCGGATAGTATTCGACTGAATCAAGATTGAACCGGGTTCGCGAAGACTCCACCAAGCGCGTCACGGGACGACCGGCATCTTTTTGAATCTCAGCCGCAATGAGTTTTGCGAAGTGGAAGTTCTTTTTTTTCGCCGAGAACACGTACTCCTGATTCACCTCAAGCGAGTTTCGAAGGACCGAAGCCATACGAACCGAAAACCACTTGTCGAAACTGGAATTGATGTAAAAAACCGAGACTAAAAACATCAGCGCCGTCGGAACCGATGCGAACGCCACGAACGCGGCAATCAGCTTGCCTTTAAGCGAACTTCCCAGCCCCCGCCCGCTCGATTCGACGAAAACCTTCACGACGTTTCGAAAGATCAGAAAGAACAAAAGCAGCAGCAGGATGATATTGAAGTTAACAAGACCGAAAAAGAAAATCGAATGAACGAACGGCAGTTGCTGGCTGATGCCGACCAGCTTGATTTCAACCAGCGTCAGAACCACGAAGAGAACCAAAAGCCCGACGATTAAAGCGATTTCGCGTTTGCGCTTTCTAAACTCTTTCGGTGCCAGCTGAGGGATCAGCATTCATTCAACCCACTATTTCTTTTTTAGAACCCTAAGTAAGTTCGCCATTTCAACAGCGACTTCGGCCGCCTCTTCGCCCTTGTGACCGTGGTGGCCGCCGACTCGATCGAGCGCTTGCTCAAAATTCTCAGTCGTAATCACGCCGAACACAACCGGCTTTCCCGTTTCAAGCTGAAGATGAGTTCCACCGCGCTCCGCCGCGTTACAAACGGATTCGTAGTGAGTGGTCTCGCCACGAATCACGCACCCAAGGAGGATCACGGCATCAACCGATTTCAGCAGCGCTTTCGCCGCCGTCGTAATCTCAACGGCGCCTGGCACCGACACGACACGGATGTTTTTATCCGCCACGCCCAAAGCCTTCAACGTGCGAAGCGCACCCGCCTCAAGCTTCGATGTGATCTCGCTATTGAAACGGGCTGTCACCAAACCGATCTTCAGCTTCGCGCCATCAAGCGATCCGCGAATTTGGTGCGCTTGGCCCGCGCCCGTGTCTTTTTTCTTCTGTGAACTTGTGCGTTTCATCGCTTAATTTTCCCGCCGTTTAATCTTCCGTCGATTCGTAAACGTGACCCATTTTTTCGCGTTTGACGTTCATGTAAGACGCGTTGTTCGCATGCGTCTCGACCACGAGCGGCACCCGCCCAACGGCCTCGATGCCATAGCCCTTAAGGCCGATGCGCTTTGAAGGATTATTGGTCAGGAGACGAATTTTCGAAAGTCCGATTGCACGCAAAATTTGCGCTCCGATACCGTAGTCACGAGCATCGGGCGGGAATCCGAGGTGAAGATTCGCCTCGACCGTGTCGTAACCCTGATCTTGAAGCGCGTAGGCGCGAATCTTGTTACCAAGTCCGATGCCTCGACCCTCCTGACGGAGATACAAGATCACGCCGCGACCTTCATCTGAGATCATTTTCATCGCTTTATGCAACTGAGGGCCACAATCGCAGCGCGTGCTACCGAAGACGTCGCCCGTCATGCACTCCGAATGTACGCGTACAAGCGGCGGCTCATCGCCTTTCAGATCGCCCATCTGCATGACCAAATGCTCGGTTCCGTCGAGGATGCTGCGGAAAGCGCGCACTTGAAAGTCCTCGCCAAAACGATTGGGCAGCTTGGCGTGAGCGACCTCTTCGACGAGAGATTCGTTCTCGAGACGGTAGCGGATGAGATCGACGATGGTTCCGATTTTGAGCCCATGGCGTTTTGCGAACTCACGCAAATCACCGACGCGCGCCATCGATCCGTCGTCGTTCATGACTTCGCAAATCACCGCCGCAGGCGAAAGGCCGGCAAGACGACAAAGATCTATACTGCCCTCGGTGTGTCCCGCGCGCTTTAAGACGCCACCGTCTTTGGCGCGAATCGGAAATATATGGCCCGGCGTAATAACATCGCTTGGTTTCGCGTCAAGACGGCTTGCGATGCGAATCGTGTGAGCGCGGTCCGCAGCGCTGATACCCGTGCTCACGCCCTTCGCCGCTTCGATACTGACCGTGAACGCGGTCTTATTGGGAGAAAAGTTCGAGTCTTCCCGTACCATCAAAGGCAACTGCAGGCGTTCGATCTGCTCGTGCGTGAGCGAAAGACAGACGAGGCCTCGTGCCTCTTTCACCATAAAGTTGATGGCTTCCGGCGTAACGAAGTCCGCGGCAAGAACAAGATCGCCCTCGTTCTCGCGATCTTCATCGTCGATCAAAACAACCATGCGGCCCGAACGAATATCTTCAATCAACTCAGCCGTCGTGTTCATAGCTTCAAGCTCTCTTTCAAGTTTCCGTTTTCTTTGATGTAGGTCTCAACCGACTGCGCAAGCGCCCGAGCGAAGACATCGATTTCGACATTCGCCAGGTCGCCTTCTTTGAGCAGCCCGAGGTTCGTACGCTGAAGCGTTTCGGGAATCAGGCAATGAGACGCGACTCCGCCCTCAACCGAATTCACCGTTAAGCTCACGCCGTTGAGCGCCCAACTGCCCTTTTTCCAGACCATCGCGCGCAACTCTTTGGGAATTTCTATTTCAAGAATACGAAGCGTCACCTGCGCGTCACCGGACTCGGTGATCGTATCGGAGACTCGAACGACCCGGGCCGCGGCATCGACATGCCCTGTCACCCAGTGGCCGTGAATACGATCGCCCATGCGAAGACTGCGTTCGAGATTGACCGTTCGACCAACAAGACTTGCGACGCCCGCCGTTCTCCAGTTCGTGACGGCAAGTGTTTCGGCCGCGAGCGCGAACTGAATCGTTTCAGCGTCAAACGCCTCGACGGTTAAACAAACACCGTCGTTCGCAATTGAATCGCCGATTTTGATGTCATCAAACTCAGACGGACGAGCCACCCAAATGCGGACCAAGGCCCCTTGTCTGATTTCTTCTGCGCGCAAAATCGGCGCTGTGGTTTCTACGATACCTGAGAACATGCCTGCACTATGGGCGGAGCGACTCTTTCGGTCAATCTCCGCCCCTCTTTTCGATCGAAATTGAACCGAAATCGCGCTCGACTGGGACAGGCATCGAGGCGAGCAGGGTCGGGCTACTGTGTCGGGCTACTGTATAGCCTCGACCTCGAAGGCCAAATGGTCGGCCGGCTGGCCTCCCGCACCTTTTTTCAAAACCACGTCGATTTTCTCGCCGGCCTTGAGCTTGCCCGCAATTAGATCCTTCGCAAGCGGGTTTAATACCTCGCTCTGGATCACTCGCTTGAGCGGCCTTGCTCCGAAAACCGGGTCGTAACCCTTTGTCGCCAACCAGCGCCGTGCCTCTTGCGAGAAGGCTAGCTCAACCTTTTTCTCGGCCAAGCGTCGTACGACCTGCTCAAGCTGGATCGAAACGATGCCATCGAGCTGTTCAAGCTTCAGCTGATTGAAAATCACGGTCTCGTCGATACGATTCAAAAACTCCGGCCGGAAGTGACCACGCAAGGCCTCTTGAATAAGAGCCTCTCGCTGATCAGGTTTCAAATCAGGATCCATGATCGCCTGCGAACCGATATTCGACGTCATCACAAGCACCGTGTTTTTAAAATCAACCGTGCGTCCTTGGCCGTCTGTCAAACGTCCGTCGTCCAAAACCTGAAGCAGGATATTGAAAACATCCGGATGAGCCTTCTCAACCTCGTCGAGCAGCACCACCGAGTACGGCTTACGACGAACCTGCTCGGTCAGCTGACCGCCTTCTTCGTATCCGACGTAGCCCGGAGGCGCTCCGATAAGGCGTGCGACCGCGTGTTTTTCCATATACTCGCTCATGTCGATACGAATCACCGCTTGGTCGGTGTCGAACAAAAACTCCGCAACGGCTTTGACTGTCTCCGTCTTGCCGACTCCCGTTGGTCCCAAGAAAAGAAACGAGCCAACCGGACGATTCGGATCTGAAATCTCAGCACGCGAACGGCGAATGGCATCGGCAACCACTTCAAGCGCATGGTCTTGCCCGACGACCCGTTTTTTCAAGCTCTCTTCCATCTTGAGAAGACGCTCTTGCTCGGCAAGCATCATGCGACTCACGGGAATTCCCGTCCATTTCGCCACGACTTCTGCGATTTCCTCAGGACCGACCTCTTCGCGCAGCATGCGGTTTTCAGACGGCTTCTGATTTTCCGCCGCTTCATTAAGCGCCTTCAGGCGTTTCTCAAGCTCCGGCAGCCTGCCGTATTTCAACTCGGCCGCTTTTTCGAGCTGTCCCGCACGCTCGGCACGCTCGATTTCGATACGAAGGGCATCGATTTTCTCTTTCGTTTCTTTGAGTTCGTTGATCCCCTTTTTCTCGGATTCCCACTGTAGCCGAAGTTTCGAGATTTTCTCGTCGAGCTGCGCAAGCTCTTCTTCGATCAGTTCAAGGCGTTCGACACTCGACTCATCCTTTTCGCGACGCATGGCCTCGCGCTCGACTTGAAGCTGCATGCGCTCACGCTCAAACGAATCGACTTCGGCCGGAACGCTTCCGATCTCGATCGAAAGACGGCTTGCCGCTTCGTCCATGAGGTCGATCGCCTTGTCCGGCAAAAAGCGCGACGTGATATAACGATGCGAAAGTTTGACCGCAGCAACCAGTGCCGAGTCACGAATGCGCACACCATGGTGCACTTCGTATTTTTCCTTAAGCCCGCGCAAGATCGTGATCGCATCGTCGACGGACGGCTCATTGACCATCACCTGCTGGAAGCGCCGCTCAAGTGCCGCGTCTTTTTCGATGTACTTTCGGTACTCATCCAGAGTCGTGGCGCCGATACAGCGCAATTCCCCACGCGCAAGCGCCGGTTTTAAAAGCTGACCCGCGTCCATCGCGCCGTCGGTCTTGCCGGCTCCGACAAGCGTGTGAAGCTCATCGATGAAAAGAATGATCTGCCCGTGAGCGTCGGTCACTTCGCGAATCACGGCCTTCAAACGGTCCTCGAACTCACCGCGATATTTCGCGCCGGCAACCAGCGCCCCCATGTCGAGCGAGATCAGCTTTTTACCCTTCAGCGCCTCGGGCACATCGCCCTTCACGATACGAAGAGCCAAACCTTCGGCGATCGCCGTTTTACCGACACCCGGTTCCCCAATCAGGACCGGATTGTTTTTCGTACGGCGCGAAAGAACCTGTATCACGCGCCGAATTTCTTCGTCTCGGCCGATGACAGGATCGAGCTTTCCCTCGTTTGCGACCTGCGTAAGATCGCGCGCGTATTTCTTGAGAGCGTCCATTGTTCCTTCTGGTGAGTCGTCCGTAATCTTCCTCCCGCCTCGCATTTTCGCGACGGCTTCTTCGATTTTGCTGCGAACCACGCCGTGGTTTTTGAATAAACGCAGGATCTCGGCCGGAGCCGAGTCATAAAGGCTTGCGAGCAAAAAGTGTTCAGTCGAAATATACTCGTCGCCAAGCGCCCGCATCTCGACCTCGGCACGATTGAAAATCGTAACAAGTCTTGGGCTCGCCACAGTCCGTTTGCCGCCGCCCGTGACCTGCGGCAAACGCGCAAGCAAAACCTCGAGATCGCGTTTGATGGCCGCCGGCTGAGCTCCCGCCGTCGTCAAAAGGCCCGGAACGAAACCATCATTTTGTGTGACCAACTGAAACAACAGGTGCTCGGGCTCAACCGCCGAATGAGACTTCTCCTCAGCCATTTTGGCTGCGGCCTGCATGGCCTCTTGAGCCTTAACTGTCATTTTTTCGATATCACTCATTTTTTGTCCAATCTCAGCCGCAAGCGACCGATGCTGCCTTGAGTCCCAAGCCTTACGGGATTAACATGGGGTCGTTTTCTCATCCGTCAAGGAGCCCTATGTCTTCTCTTCGGCCGACGCCGCAGCAAAAAGCCTCTGAACCGCCTAAAAAGGAAACCACGGGTTCCTATCAGAAGGCGCGCGTCCGCCGCGGCATGAAAAACGATTTCATTCTTCCCGAAGACTTAAAACGCTACAACCCCGCTTTTTTCTGCGATGACTGCGGTCATTACGATCGCAGCCGCCAGCTTTGCACAATGGGCTATGCCGCACGCCACACACGCTCCGAACAAATGGCCCAGTTTGATTTGACCGGAACGATGTCCTTTTGTCGATTCTGCGAGATCGATTGATGGTCAAAGACTGGGACATCATGAATGCCGGCTTGAGCCCCTTCACCGCGCTTCTGATGTTCGGCGCGCTCGCTCTTATCGGCGCAATCGGGTACGGCGCCTGGCGATATGCCCAGCAACGACGGTCCAAGCTCCTGGCTCAGCTCGCGGCATTCGCCGCCCGCGACGCAGACGAACTGGATCTCGACAAACGCCTCGGCCGGAAGTTCTTTGTTCAAATCGAACACCGGCCCATATCCATCCCTGAAAATGCGCCCCTCTCGATTCGCATCGCCGTTCGTCAAACCGGCCATGGTCCCGACATTCTATGCGTTCATGGAATCGGAGCTTCGATGATCATTTATCGGCGCCTCGTTCCCTGGCTGGCCGAGTCCTACCGCGTGACCTGCATCGATTTACCCGGGTTCGGCGCGAGCGATAAGCCGAAAGACCTGACTTACTCGCTCGACGAGCAAGCCGCAAACCTGTTGCGAATCATCGAGGCCCTTGATCTCAAGAACCCTCTGCTCGTCGCAAGCTCCATGGGGGGCGCTATTACATTGCGCGCGGCTCTTTTAGAACCAGACGCGCGTGGGATCGTCGCCCTCGCACCCGCCGTCGATCCACGGCGTATTCCAACGGTACTCCTGCCACTCACCCAATACGGCGACCGCCTGCACCGCCTCAACACGTCCGCCGTCATCCGCGCCGTCGTTCAGCAAGTCATCGCGCGACGAGAGCTCATTACCCCAGCCCTCCTGGCCCTCTATCAAGAGCCCTTTCGAGACAAGGGCGACTCCAGCTCTTCTTTCATGAAGGCCTTTGGCCTGCTCGGAGATCGCCGCATGCCGCTGCTTTTTAAAGACGTGCGAGCGCCACTCCTCATTGTTCGCGGGTTGCGAGATCGCCTTGTTAAACAAGCCGCGTGCGAGGATCTCAAACGCTTGATCCCGCACGCTCAAATCCTCACGCATCCGACAGCGGGCCACCACATCATGGAAGACGAGCCGGAGTTCTTAGCTAAAGAGATTCGGACGTTCGATCGCTCGCTGTAATTTCACTCACGAAAAAAATCGCGGCAGAATCTGCCGCCATCCAGCCGTAAGTCGCACCAAAGCGTTCCGTTTTCCAACAGGCCCAAAGTCATCGGAACCCAGTCTCTCTCTCGCTCTTAGGCTTGCTCACTCTAGCTAAATTCGAGTTGCGACAAACCTCGACGCGACCAAAGCACAAAACTGAGTCAAGAAAGAGTCACAAGAAGCTGAACGCGACTCTCGTCCTGTCAAGAAACCACCCCCTCGCCCCCGATGAGTGATGCGTCGGGAATGATACGCGTTCACGACAACTCCATAGGGCACAGGAGTGCCGGGAAACTTTCGGTCAAAGTTTCCTCGCGAAAGATGTGTTTTTTGAAAGGGGGCCTTCAAGGAAGAACATGATTGAAATTGTACACGGATTTCTGCCGGACGCGTGATTCGTAGGACGAATCAAAACTGCGACAAGGCAAGTACAAAACGAAAAAAGGCTCGGATGCCGGTTTCCCACAAAACAAGACGCCTCAAAGAGGGCCCTAGGTGGGAATGAAACAACAAGGAGGAGGACACGAAATGAAATTGAAAAAGTATTAACGGAGGATAGTTAAATGGGTTTTCGTATTTCTACAAACATCGCGTCAGTAAACGCGCAACGTAACTTGAACGATTCACAAATGCGAATCGGCGATTCGATGGCGAAACTCGCTTCGGGAAGCCGTATCAATAAAGCGGCGGACGATGCGGCAGGTCTTGCGATCAGCGAGAACTTGAAAGCGCAAGTTCGTTCGACTCGTCAGGCGTCTCGCAACGCTCAAGACGGTGTTTCGTTGGTTCAAACGGCTGAAGGTGGCTTGAACGAGCTTTCTTCGATCGTAACTCGTCTTCGCGAGCTTGGAATCCAAGCGGCGTCTGACACAGTTGGCGACACTGAGCGTGGATTCCTTGATAAGGAAGTTCAGCAGTTGAAAAACGAGATGCAGCGTATCGCGCAAGTTACGAAGTGGGGATCGACTGGTCTTCTTGATGGAACAACACCATCGTTCGACTTCCAGATCGGTATCAACAACAACGAATTCGCAGACCGTATTTCATTCAACGGTTCAGAGAACACGGCGACGATCGACGCTCTCGGCCTTGCTGGTCTCGACTACACTTCGAAAGCCGGAGCCCAAGAAGCCCTTGGTCTTCTCGATGAAGCTCAAACAAACGTCAACGGCATGCGTGCAAACCTTGGTGCCCTTCAAAACCGTCTTACATCCACGATCACAAACTTGGGTGTTGCGGAAGAGAACTTGTCGGCAGCCAATTCACGTATTCGCGACACGGATGTAGCGAGCGCAACAGCTGAGATGACTCGT
>JAVFAU010000011.1:0-14781 GCA_034002335.1 Bdellovibrionales bacterium
CGATCCGATCATCATGCTGTAGGTGTTGTCGTGGTTTTTGCGGACGCCGAGATTAAGGGTGTCGCCGTCCTTGACGTTCAGGCGGCCCGAAAAGATCGCATCGGTTAGGGTTTTCTCGACCAGTGTTTTGACTTTGTCCTCAAGAGGACGAGCGCCTTCTTCGGCTAGCTGGTCATAGGAAGAGAGAAACTTTCTTAAATTGGGAGAGAAGTCTAGGGTGACGGCGGGGAACCCCATGCCTTTGCCGCCCGCGAACTTTTCCCGGATCGACGAGAGTTTCATTTCGGTGATTTTGCCAAGGGCGGCTTGCGAGAGCGGGCGCAAGAGCAGAAGACGTGAATTCGGGATGCGCGAGAGAACTTCTTCAGAGGTTCCTCCTTCCACATTGCCCGGTGACGGTTCGGCCATATCAGCCTTGAGAGCTGCTTTGTCCGGAGAATGAAGCTTCCAGCGCTCAAGCATCTGTTCGGCGTCAAGCGGAGCGCCCACTCGACGACCGTCTTTGTCTCGTGCTGTGATCAGACCCACGCCATTGTTTGACGCTAGGAAGATCGTGATTGGAACTTCGATTCGATTTAACCCAGGCCCAGGGTTTCCGATGGTGAAAAATCCTTTTTCAAGAGCTTCTTTAAGAATGGAGTTCTTAAGTTCTTTCGACCAATCATGCAGTTCGTTGACGTAAATAGCGCCGTCTTGCGGAGCAGAGTAGCCTGGAAGAACTTGTCCAGGTCGCCAGCTTTTACTTTCAATGACGTATTCTTCAGGATTGGGCCCTGGAGTTTTGTGAATTTCGTATCGTCCGCCGGAGTGTTGCACAAGAAATCGAATGAGGGCACTGACGTGGTCGGAACCTTTGTAGCCAGTTCCTGATCCCGTGAGGCTCCAAATATCGCTTTCCTTTTTTGCGACAGGTGTTCTGAAAATATGGTCTTCGACGATACCTTCGAAATCACCGTTCGTGACCTGCATTCTCGTGCGAACATAGGCCTCGACAAGAGTATCTTTACCTGTTCCCGGTAGCCCCATAAACATCGCGATTTCCGGCGTTTTACGTGCCCCGTTGTTTAAAATATTCTGCTTCTCGATATCGAGTAGTACATCGATGGCTTCCGGTTGTCCCAGCACTTGTATGTTCAGGGCTTTTGAGAATTCGGAAAGGTATTCGCGGAAATTGCGCTCGGGCCTTTCGAATACCAAATCAGGCGCAATCGACGGAATGTCCGATGGTGGTGGAGCGGGGGCGGGAAGACGCAAGACTTCGGGAGGGCTGCCGGGCGAGGGGCTGCCGGGCCTAAATTGATTCCAAGGCGAAGAAGGCTTCGCGGCACCATCTTTGATGACCATGAGGTCGTATTGAAGTTTGTCGGGCGGTTTAAAAGACACGGTCAGATCGTTTCCGCTTTCGGCAAGGGAGATCTGATTCGTGTAGAATGTCGATATACGAGTGGAACTCTCAAGCTCGGGCGTGGCGGCAGATCTATAGACGTAGGCACCTGTGCGTGTGGTTTCATATGAGTGCGGCGCCAAAGGTGCTTTGAACTCAAATGAATGTACAACGTGTTCTGGAGATTTCCAGTCGATGTAGAAGCGTGTGACATAAAGGTGGCGAACATCGACCTCAAGTGTCACGGGAAAGCGCACGACGATAGGGTAGACGGACTCAATTGGAGCCCCTGGAGCCGGAAGCTGGTAAGCGTAAACGCCAGCGTTGCTAACGATGGCAAAAGTGTTCTGTGCTTTTGGGGACTTCGGATCGATATCGAAGACATGGAAGCCCGCTTTCTGAAGCGCGTCGATGGTGTCGACATTCAGGCTGTTGCGAGGCATGGCGATGCCCTGAATGGAGCCCTCAAACAAAATGCGGGGCTTTATGACTTCGGGGTCGATGATGGTGATGCGAACGAAGCCTTCTTCGATCGATTCGATTGAGAAGATCGGAGGCATGTTTACAGTGGACTTAGGAACAGCGAGCGAAATCGGGAGCGCTTCGTCTAAGGATGCTGCGGAATATTCAAGGAGGCCTTGGTTGAGATTGAACCCAGGAAGGGACATTTTTCCGCACGCCGAAATAAGAACAGAGGAAATCAATATTGCGGTCAACGATGCAAGGCGAGTCTTCATTTTTGGTGGCCCCTCGATACACACGAAACAAAACAAAAAGCGATCAGTCGCATTTCATTTGCGAAGCAAGCTCGGTACCAAATTTGAACCATTTGAACCAGCGTTTGATTAAAAAAACACAAACATGACCAATAAGTATTCTTAATACCCAGGTGTGTGTGATCCTTGGGAAATACCGTTTTTTCCTAGGTAAGATGCGGAAAAAATATAAATTCGACAATCCACCGAGTGAAGATGTTTTACATTTTAGTTTGTAATTTTCACCTTGGCGGTCTTCGATGAAACCACGTCCTAAAAACCAGGTAAATGCCGCAATGGTTTGGCGATCCGGGGAAGTTGATGTTTTACTGTGGGGCCATGAGTGAGAGCGCGAAAACGATTTTGATACTGCTGTTGGTGGTGCTAAGTGGCTGCGTGTCTTCGCAGACGGCGAAGAAGGTTGATGGTCGGGTTGGATTGTCGTCCTACGACGCCGAGCTTACGAACTACGCGTATCCGTTCGAAGTAAAGACGTTCGAGGTCGAAGCGCAACGCCAAAAGCTCAAAATGGCGTATATGGATCTCGCTCCGGCACATGCCGCTGTGACAGCGGTGCAGGCGGCTCCGGTCATTGTTCTTCTACACGGAAAAAACTTTGGCGGCTTCTACTACGAAGAAGTCGCGAAGCGTTTGGCGTCGATGGGGTATCGCGTGCTGATTCCTGATCAAGTGGGATTCGGGAAATCGACGAAACCTAGGAATTTTCAGTATAGCTTCCAGCAGCTTGCGACGATGACCCAGGCTCTGTTGAAGAATGTAGGCGTTGAGTCTTATACGCTTGTCGGTCACTCGATGGGAGGCATGCTCGCGACACGCATGGCGCTGATGTATCCGGAATCGGTTCAGAAGCTGATATTGATCAATCCGATCGGTCTCGAGGATTGGAAGACCATGACGGGTTACATGGATCTAGAGCGTTTTTATCAGAATGAACTGAAAACCTCTCCCGAGAGCATCAAGCGCTATCAGTCGGAAGCTTATTATTCAGGTGGTTGGAAGCCGGAGTACGACGCTTTGATTGAAGTCGCATCGGGGTGGACACGACATGCGGATTATCCGTTGGTCGCGTGGAACTCGGCGCTCACGTTCGACATGATCTTCACGCAGCCTGTTGTTTATGAGTTTGGCTATCTGAAAATGCCGACGGCGTTGATCATAGGTCTTCTCGATAAAACGGCACTCGGAAAAGCATGGGCTCCAGAATCCATGAAAGCCAAAATGGGAAACTACCCTCAGCTAGGGCGAAAGGTGTCGCGCCAAATTCCCAAAGCCAAACTCTTTGAATTGAAGGGAGTCGGTCATGTTCCATTTATCGAAGATGTCGACCAGTTCTTCAAAGAGGCGATGGTGCCGGCTTTGAAGAACTTCTAGCGACACAATCGGCTCGCCCTTTTTTAAAGGGGCGCACGACTCACCAGTTTTGCTTAGCGAAAGTTTTTAATCACAATCATGTTGGAGTTCACATCATCGGATCCGTTTCCGCTCATCGGCGGGAGCGGGGACCGGGGTCGCGTATTTTCATACGTATCGGAGAAGAAGCATTCGGAACAGGTCGATGCTTGGCTGGGTTTCGAGATCGAGGAAATCGAAAATGCCCTGCTTGGTCGTGAGCACGGGGCCGTGCTCGACGATATAAAGGACAAGGAGTTTTGGATCGGGCGTTCCCCACAAGCCTTTATGACGCCATACACGGAGTTGAGGGCGATTTTAAAGGACCTCTCTCCCGCGCCAGGTGATGTTGTCGTGGATTTGGGTGCCGGTTACGGGCGCATGGCCCACGTGATGGCCGCTCATTATTCGGAGGTTTCGTTTCTTGGATATGAGTACGTGAAACCGCGGCAGAAAGAGGGACTGCGTGTGTTGCGTGAACACGGGGTTCATCAACCTTATTTTGGTGAAAAGCCGTGGCGAGATTTGATTTGGGCCGACGTGGTGAAGCTGAATTTCTGTGAGGATGTGGCGCTTCGTCAGGCGACTCATTTTTTTATTTATGACTTCGGTTCGATCCAAGATGTGGAGAAGTGTTTGGAAAACCTGAAGCCTCGAGCGCGACACAATGAGTTTCATCTCGTGGCGCGGGGGGGCCGCACGAGAAATGTGATCGAACGTGAACATCCTTGGTTATCTCAGGTTGTGTCTCCTTTGCATCGAGAGCATTATTCCATCTATCGTTCAGGTTGATCGAAAGGAATTCTGTGAAGCACGTCATTTTCTATTTGGCGATTATGGGCATGTTTTCGGTGAGCGTCGTCGTCGACCCGGCTTGGTCACAAGGCATTCCGTTTTCAGCGTTAACGGGTGATGAACTGCAAACGACGTTTTCAGTTGAGACAATCGGTGGTTCGCTTCACACCGAGGCCTCGAATGAACGAGTCCGCCAGATGAGGGGGGAACTTTTTCTTCCTCTGCATCGTGGGGAGCGTCAGAGCTACGGCATTCACCTTCGTGCTTCACGGCTCTTGTTGGATGAAGCGAAAACGACGTCGGCAGGGCCGTCGGGAACGGTTCCTCGCGATTTGGGTGCCGCCGCCGTGGGGCCTTATGCGCGGTTTCGGTTTGCCTCAGGAGATATGTTGACCATCGATGCGCAGGTGGGTCGTTCGGGCATTCGTTTGGGGTCGGGCGAAACGGCGACCACGGTTGCGGCCAACTTAATTTGGGCACGTAACCAAGAAATCAAAGAGGGCCGCTGGATCTACTTGCTGAGTTATTCGAATTCACGTTCATCGTTGAACGGCATTCCGCTTCCTGGGTTCGCCTATGCGAAGGCGGTCGAAAGAGAAAGCGTAAAGGGCTTTTGGGCGGTCGGCGCGCCGTTCTTTTTTGTGATGCTGCGAGGGCAGCCGTTCTCGTTCTCAACGCTTCTTACGCCGTTCACGAGTTTTGTTGAAACAGGTTATTCGTTCGTCGGCCCTTTTGGCGCGTTCTTGCGCTTTGGTTGGCAGCCGCAGGGTTTCAAATTGAATGGTGGTCCCGCGGAGCGTCTTCTTTACGAGGAGTTTCGTACGCAGCTCGGGTTGCGAGGGCCGATTTCTCGCAAGATGCTGGCGACGCTTGGTGTTTCATACAGTGACGGCCGTCGTCTGGTTTGGGGTGAGTCGTTAACCAAGGCGACATCTTATGAGTCACGTTTGGGTGCGGAGACCGCGCTGTTCTTTAATCTCGCGGGCCGCTTTTAAGGTATTTATGATCGGAAGGCGTGAAGTCGCCAACCGAGTGGCTTGCCGTGATCACGTAGCTTTTTTTCTTCAGCTAGGAGTCCGCTGTTTTCAGACAGCAGTGGCGATTGCGATTGGATCATCAGTTTGAAGTCGGTCGCAAGATCGAGGAGCGCGATATCGCCAAGAGTATTGCCGGCGGCCAGCACGGGTTTGCGTCCGCCTGTCGCGCGCAAAAGAGCGTCGGCCTTTCCCTGGCGATACGTAATGGGGCTTTTGACCATGTCGGTCACGATGATGCGTCCGTTGGCGTCCGCGAAGGTTTCGGTTTCGATACCGAGAACGTTTTCGGGCGGTACGCCGAGAAGATCATACGCCGCCGGTTCGACGGCCCATTTCACGGATGCGGTGACGACATATAGATCAAACTCCGCGGCCGTTAAAATTTTAAAGAGATCTTGGATACTTTGGAAAACGGGCCATGGCTTTTGGCTTTCGTAGCAGAGCTGGGCCCAGTTGCGCACAGTCCCTAGCTCATGACCGGCCGAAATTTGCGCAAGCCAACCGTAGGCGCCATGTGGATCACGTTTCTTCCAATTGTGGTAATAGCCCCATGGATCATCCGAAAGATGAGAGAAGCCGCAGTTATCGATCTGCCATTGAAAAAAAGTTTCACCGGCGTCTTTATCCCAAAGAGTTCCATCGGCGTCGAAAACGGCGATAGGCCGTTCGCCATGAGCTATGCTAGATTCGTCGATGTTATTTGGGACCAGTGTTCGTTCAAGGAATGCGTCGACATCGCTCCAGAGAGCAGAGCTGAACTCATTGACCGCTTCGAGTGCCTTTGAAACCATAGTTCAGAGATTCAATCATGAGTGACGCTAAGACACCACCTAAGACGCCAATGTTTCCACAGTTTTCAGAACTTCAGGTCATGAGCCCGTCGGAAGCCGAAGAGGTTTTGAAGTTTTCACGCGCACGAGCGGACCAGAACGACCCGTTCGCGGAGTGGGCGGCGCCTTGGCGCCAAGAATCGTTGGCTCACTACCTCAAAATCGGTTGGTCGATGGCAAAGCGCGACCCAGAAGACGGACGTTTGCAGGGTTATGTTTTGGCGCAGCCTGTGCTTTTTATGCGCGGACAGACGCAAACCGTATGGGTGGAGCATATTGACGGTGAGAGCGACGCGGTTGTTGCTGAATTGCTCGACACGATCGTGCGAGTGTCGCGTGAAAAGCACATGCAGCGTGTTTTGATGACTTTTGACCCGGCGAAAATGGCCGGAGGCGCAAGCGGGATCGGCGACGTGATTCGTGATCGCTCGGGGCGTATTCTTGAGGACGATATTCTCGAGTTCCCGACAACGAAATCGAAAGGTTGAAAATATGGGTGTATCAGGTCTTTCGGTTCATGCGAGACAGTCGAACATTCAGCGTATGCAGGATGAGACATTTGATCTCGTGATCATCGGCGGTGGGATCACGGGCGCTGGCGTCGCAAGGGATGCAGCGTCTCGCGGCATGCGGGTTGCGTTGATCGAAGCAAACGACTTCGCATTTGGAACAAGCTCCAGGTCTTCGAAACTGATCCATGGTGGTATTCGCTACCTCGAAAATTTCGAGTTTCACCTTGTTTTTGAAGCATTGAGCGAGCGGGCGTTGCTTTTTGAAATCGCTCCGACCCTCGTGCACCCTCTTCGTTTCGTGTTGCCCTTATATAAAGGGAATCGCGTCGGGATGTTCAAGATGGGATTAGGCATGTGGGCTTACGATGCGCTGTCATTGTTTGAAGCTCCGGAGCCGCATGAGCGTCTTTCATCGCAAGAGTCGGTGGAGCGGTTGCCGCTTCTTCAAGAAAAGGATCTGCAAGGAAGCTACGTTTACAGCGATGCCTATATGGACGACGACCGTCTGGTGCATGAGACCATGCGTTCGGCGGTAAGGCTCGGGGCTCTGGCGGTGAATCGAGTTGAAGCCGTGGATGCTGTTTTTGATGACGGAAAAATGGTGGAGCTTGTGTGTCGTGATCGTAAAGCGGCGGTCGGAGATGCGCCTCGGAACGCGACTTTCAACATTAAGGGACGGCACTTCATCAGCACGGTGGGCCCGTGGACCGACCGTGTGGGTTCGACTCTGTTGAAGGATTGGAAGCGCATGTTGCGTCCTTCAAAGGGCGTGCATCTCACATTCAAACGCTCGCGCTTTGACGTGAACGACGCCATTGTGATGGCGGCGGACAACGACAAGCGCATCGTTTTCGGAATTCCACGGCACGAAATGTACATTATCGGAACCACGGACACGGATTTCACGGGCGATCCGAAAGACGTTTCGGTCACGGCAGACGACGTTCGTTATCTTTTGAAGGTGGCGGATCACTACTTCCCAGGAGCGAAACTCACGAAGGACGACATCATTTCGTGCTACGCGGGCGTTCGCCCCTTGGTGGACGACGGATCTGAAACGGAGTCGAAAACGTCGCGCGAACACGTCATCGTGAACGATGCGCGCGGCATCACCTTTGTCGCGGGCGGCAAGTACACCACGTATCGGCGCATGGCTCTTGATGCGGTCGAGTCGACTTTGGATTATTTCACGATGGAAGAGCGTGTTCGTTTCGGAAGATCGCAGACGGCGGAAGCGTTGAATCAGAACGCGAACCAAGAGGCGTTGGGGCGCGCTCGTCAGCAGATTGATCGCTACGTGCGAGAAACAGGTTTAGAGCGCGAGCATGTCGAGCTTCTGGTTGAGCGTCACGCGATGGAAGCCGAGAGTCTTTTTAAATACGATCCTGCCGCCGCTCCGTCGAAGCCGGAGGGGCTTGGTTCAAGCGAGCGGCTTTGGGTGATGGAAGCCAAGCACGCGATTCGCGAAACGATGTGCGATTCACTCGTGGATTTCTACGCCCGTCGTGTTCCGCTCTTTTTGGCGGAGGCGGATCATGGCTTGAGATTTATGGAATATATCGCGACGGCCTTTCAAGAAGAGCTTCTTTGGACGGACGTCGAAAGAACGGCTCAATGCTTGGCACTCAAGGAGTATTGCGCGCGTGAGTTGTCGTGGCGCTCACAAGTTTGAGTCGTCGATCTATGCGGGCTTGCGCAGGCTTTTAAGAAATCCGATGATGCGTGCGGGGGAGCTGAGCCCGGCTTGAGCAAGAAAGGCGGCCACTTGTGGGCCGCCGGTTGCGACGACTTCGAAATATCCATTGCGAAGAACTGATATCAGTCTGCCTGGCATTTGAACGGCGACACCGCCCGTCAGCATTTCTTTGAAAATCCCAAGACCGATATCTCCGACATCGTCGCTCGTGCCGTTTGCCAGAACGACCACGGTTTCAGGCGCGAGGGAGAAGGTGAAGTCTGGGCTTCGTGGTTTTCGTCGTTCGAGCTGGATGTCGTGGCCCTTGCGGAAAACGGCGCACTCAAGGTGGGCTTCATGCTCTCTGTACCCCGTCGCTCCGATCTTGATCCCGATTTCGACGCCTTCGCGAAGAGCGGACAGCGCTTGGCGAGGCGCGTTTCGTTCTTGGAAAAACTTGGTGAGTAGGAGGTAGGCATCGTCGGTCGTCATGCTTCGAGAAAAGCATGGTTTTTGGACTCGGTAAATCGATCGAAAGAGGGCTTTGTTTGCCAGTCCTGGCGGGCCTTTTGCGACCTGTTGCGTTAGAAGGTTCTAACCTGCCGAATTGACCATTGTTTCCGCTCGGCCCTAGACTTTTCTCATGAGTTTTTTCGACAAAGTTTCGGATTATTTTTCGCACGATCTCGCCATCGACCTCGGCACTGCAAACACCCTGGTATACGCCAAGGGTCATGGCATTATCCTCGACGAACCATCGGTCGTTGCGGTTCAGAAAAACTATCGCGGTATGCAGAGCCGCGTTCTTGCCGTCGGTAAAGAAGCGAAAGAGATGCTAGGAAGAACTCCTGGTTCGATCGTCGCGATTCGTCCGATTAAAGATGGAGTCATCGCGGACTTTGAAGTCACGCAGCAGATGCTTCGTTACTTCATCTCGAAGTCGACGGGACACAAGAAATCTTTTATTCGTCCGCGCATTATCATCTGCGTTCCTTACGGAATCACACAGGTTGAGAAGAAGGCGGTCAAGGAATCGGCATTTTCCGCGGGAGCTCGCGAAGTTTACTTGATCGAAGAGCCGATGGCGGCGGCGATTGGCGCGGGACTTCCGATCACGGAGCCAATCGGGAACATGGTTGTCGATATCGGCGGCGGAACAACGGGCGTCGCGGTGATTTCGTTGAACGGTATCGTCTACTGTAAATCGATCAAGGTTGCCGGCGATAAGTTTGACGAGGCGATCGTCAACTACGTACGTCGTCAATTCAACCTTCTCATCGGTGAATCCTCGTCGGAGAAGATCAAAGTTCAAATCGGAAACGCATATCCGTTCGAAGAAGAGCGCGTGATGGAAATCAAAGGTCGCGATCTTGTCGCGGGCGCTCCAAAAACAATCGAGATCACTTCGTCTCAGGTGAACGACGCATTGATGGACCCGTTGAGCGAGGTTGTCGACGCGGTTCGTACGGCGCTTGAAAAAACGCCACCGGAACTCGCGGCGGACATCGTCGATAACGGTATCGTTCTCACGGGCGGAGGAGCGCTGCTTGCGAACCTCGATATCCTGTTGCGTGAGCGTACGGGGCTTCCGGTTACAATCGCAGAAGAACCATTGACGTGTGTTGTGCTTGGCTCAGGTAAGGCACTTGACCAGTTCGACCTCTATAAGCAGGTATGTACTGACTAGAATCGAGCTTATGAAACGAGAGCAGGCCCGCGACATCGGGCTTTTCTTTTTATTGGGCTTTATGGAAGAGCGAGTCGCTCTTGCGGCCGCAAGTCGGGCGATTGCCCGGCTGAAGGCTCAGTACCCCGATCTCTCTCGAAAAGATCTTGATCCAAAACAGATCATAATCCCCATCGATGCGATCATCGGCGTATGTCGTGAAGCATGGCTGGCCCATCGCGGCCAAATTCAGCGACGTACCCCTGTTGCCGGTCAAGGAGGCGAGGAGCCTTCGGAGCCGATCGGCGCCTGGAAGGTGCCGCCCAGTTTAAACATCGATGTCTGGGCCAACTACCAGCGCGATGCTTCGGACGAAGATTTAATGACGCTGCTGTTTTCGCTGGTGCTTGGTATTTCCGATGATGATTTGGCCGAGGGTTTTAAAACATCCGTCGGGACAATTCGTTACCGTTTAGGCAAAGGCGTTCGACAATTGGGGCTCGTGTCTCGTGGGCGGGTGTCATGACCGAAAAGCGTCGACTGACTCCATTTCTCGCCAACGAAATGCTTTTTGATTACGTCACGGGGCAGTTGGACTCGGAACGTCGCGAATTGATGGACGACTTTTTGGACGAAGACTCTTCGGGCAAAGAAGACAATGTTGAAACGCGGGCTTTGCTTGAGTCGGTTCGGCAGGGAATAAAGTATGCCGAGTCTTTGAAGTCGATTGAGCTGACGAGCGAGGCTCTTCGCGAAATCGAACAGGCCGAGAACTTCGCCTCGCTCTCAAAGAGGGTTGCGCGTTGGTCCGAGTGGCCAGATTCGCTACGTTGGTCAATTGTCGCCTTGCTGGTTTCGGTCTCGACGGCGGCTATGGTTGTGGCCATCCCATGGAAGGCGATTCCAATCTTTAAGTCGGGACCCAGCTTTCTTTCGGGTTCGATTGAGATCGCCCGTGTTCAGCCCCGTTCGAGCGGCGATGATCCAAACCTCGGGAACGTGACGCTTGGAAATGAAGACGATCGCGATGGAGTCGAGATCGCTTCAAACGAGGGATCTGGAGATGAAGAGTTCGGTGGCGAAGAAACGCCTGTGGCGGCGATTCCCGGACCAAAGGTCGCGGGATCGAGATCCGAGGCGCCCGTCGTACCTCTTCCGACGGCGACGCCGATCGAAATGCCAGTGGCCACGTTGCCTGTCGAAAGCCCGTCGCAAGCGGCCTCTTCGCAGACGGCTTCCAAGTCGTCGCGTGGGTTTGTTTACCGTGCATTCATGACCCTTTCGGATCTCGAAAACATCGCGCCGAAGATCACCCAGCAGATGAAAGAACTCGGAGCCGAGAAGGCGGGAGAGGTCGAGCTCGGGTGGCGTCGAGGCTCTGGGCGCTATTACCACTTTAGTCTGCCTGAGGCGAATGAACCGAAGCTTCTCGATAGTTTGCGTGCCTATGGTCCAGTCCGGATCTCGAAGGATCCTCACCCTCGTGTGATGCCTGAAGGGCAGGTTCGTTTTATCCTGTGGATCGAGTCAGGAATTTAAAACGTGCGTGAAAAAAGAGTGTTTCGTAATCGTCGTCCGAAGCGATCGCTGCGGACGATTCTGCTGACGTGGTTTTTGCTGCTGTCGCTCGTGCCGCTGATGTTCGTTACCGGCTATTCGCTGGCGAAGTACGGCGAAGCGATCGACAACGAGCTCGTCCAGCGCCTGCGTTCGAACTCTCGCGAGGTCGCGACGACAATATCTGAATACGAACGTTACCTGGTTGGGCGCCGTGCCCGTCTGCGCGGTGACGCCCAGCTCATGTTTCATCTCACGACGGGAAATTCTCAGCAGGTGCGAGAACTCGCTCCCGGTCTAATTCGCGGGACCCTTGTTTCGGCTCTTAGTGTCTTCGATCGAGAGGGGCAGCAAATTGCCGTGATCTCTCAAGAAGACATCGCTGCGGGGAAATCGGCACGTATTCCCGATCCGCCTGTTTATTTAAGCGATGCTTACCGATCGACTCTTGATCGACAAGGTCATGTGGCCGTTGCGGATGTCGGGCGCGGGAACAGTCTTGACCTGATTTCGTTGATCAAGATCGAAACCAAATCGAATCGAGCTGCGGGTGCCGTCGAAGAGATCATCAGTCTAGGCCCGTCGTTTCTGGCGAACCTCAAAAACCGACTTGGCCTAGAGGTCGTCTTTTTTGATTCGCGTGGGCTTATCGTGGCTTCAAGCCATGCCGATGTGCTGCTTTACCAGAAAGACATGTTCGCACGCTCGATCTCTGATCGGGATGAGGCGGTTTTTGATCTGACGCTCAGAAACGAACCGTTTGGATTTATGGTTTCACGTGTGAAGTGGGGCGATTCGTTCTTTTTTGTCGGTATCGGCGCTTCCAAACAGAAGTCCCAGGCGATTCTTCGCAATATCAACTATGCGTTCTTCACGGTCATTGGCGCGGTCGGGCTGTTATTGATCCTAACGGCGGTCGTGACTTCGAAGATCGTTTTGCGTCCGCTCAATAATCTGGTCGAAGCCCTTCAAACCATGGATACCCGCGAGGCTCCGACCGAGATGCCGGTTACGACCGACACCGAGATCGGCGTATTGACGGAGAGTTTCAATGAAATGTCACATCGTATCCATCTCGCCCGAGAGGAATTGCGCGCGAAGATCGCTGAGCTTGAAGAGGCCAACCGTGAGATTCGCGAGACTCAGGCTCGATTGGTTCATACGGCTAAGATGGCAAGTCTCGGTCAGTTGGTGGCTGGGGTTGCGCACGAACTGAATAATCCGGTTGGTTTTGTTTATTCGAACATGGCGACTCTGCGAGAGTATGTCGATAAACTTCATGCGATCATCGAAGCGGCCGGTCGTGGCGATGTCGAAAAGGCGAAAACGGAGCAAGACTACGAGTTCATCGCGCAAGATCTGCCGAAGCTGATCGCTTCGAGCGAAGAGGGCGCGCGCCGCATGCGGGATATCGTCGTGAAGCTACGCAATTTTTCGCGCTTGGACGAGGCAAAGCTCAAGCGAGTGGACCTGCGCGAGGGAATCGAGTCGACCATCGCTCTCTTGCAGGGCGAACTGAAGAACCGAGTTCATTTGCACACGGACTTTGGCGAAGTTCCGGACGTCCTTTGTTATGCAAGTCAGTTGAACCAGGTTTTCATGAATATCTTGTCCAATGCTTCGCAGGCGATCGGTGAGCGTGGAGAAATCTGGGTAAAAGTCGCGACACACATGGCGGAAGCGAACGGTCCCGCCATGGTTCGGGTTTCGATTCGCGACTCTGGACCAGGCATGAAGAGAGAAGTTGTCGAAAAGATATTCGATCCGTTTTTTACCACGAAGAGCGTGGGACAAGGAACTGGTCTAGGTCTCAGTATTTCCTACGAAATCGTAAAAAAACACGGTGGGGAAATCGTGGTCAAATCGGAGCCAGGCAAGGGGGCCGAGTTCATCATCGACATTCCTGTCGATGGGCCGACGATAATTCTTTGAAATGACTCAAGATACTGTCTTGTGCGTCCGATAACGAGACAGTGAGCAGAGCAAGAGCCAAGCAAAAACAAAAGCAGAAACTGAAAGACGAAGGGCAAGAGACAAAAGCCCGTCGTGCTGAAGAGCTACGTTCGCTTTTCGATCAAGCCGGCGCTCCTCTGAGTGCTGCGCCGATGGCTCTTGAAAAAACCCAAGTTACAACCA
The DNA here is from genome assembly GCA_034002335.1 of Bdellovibrionales bacterium. Classification (GTDB taxonomy): domain Bacteria; phylum Bdellovibrionota; class Bdellovibrionia; order Bdellovibrionales; family JAMPXM01. The sequence goes on from JAVFAU010000011.1 coordinate 13,758, forward strand.
ACACGCCAACTCCGACGGTGCCTTCGGGAGTGCACACGCTGAAGTCAGGCGTCTCAGGTGTTCGAACTCACAGACCTGAACTGACCATGACTCGCACGCGCCCGGCTGAGCGCACCGTAATTTCATCACAGCCGTATCGCCCCGCTCAGCGCATCGATGGTGGTGCGGATATTTCGTCTCGTACGAACTCGCAAATTTATGCGCCTCTCCCAAAGAAGAAAGAGACCGAATGGTGGCTCGGACCGTTGCTCATGTTGTCTGCGCTGTTGTTGCTAGGGCTGGGTTGGCTGCACATTGAGAGAAATGAAATCGCGCGGCAGGCGGTCGGTCATCCGACGACGGCCGACCGTGAGCGAGAGCGTCTTGATAGAATTGAATTCTATCGCACTCAATTGGGTCAGAGGTTGAATCGTAGCCGTGTCGATACGGAACTAAAGAATGAGCGAATGGCTCCACGCTTGAGCGAAACAGATACGCCTCGTGCGGGCGACTCGATGATGAGAGGTGTTCCGCTGATGCCGGAAAACTACGAATCTCGTTTTCAGGACCGTAAAGAGCCTGTGCACCCGGATCATCCAGACGCGAGAATTCAATACGGTTTGCAGGACGAACAGCATCACGATGAGTTTCAAAAAGTCGTTGAGCGTGAATACGTCACGGAGTTCGTCGAAAACGCTCGCCGCCAAGGCTATAACATCAAGCTCGACAAAAACCTTAACGTGATCGACGTGACGCCCGTTTCTGGGGAAGGTCGCCGTCCAGGTTCTTCGCCTGGCGTGGCTCGTTGAGGCTACGTAACCATCGATTCACGACGTGCCTGGTCTGAAAAATCCACGGATATTCCCTTGCTAGTGAGACATGTTCCCGGTCGCCGATAATCACATGGTCAAGCAGTGGGATTTCCATCAGCTCGCCACAGACGGAAAGCCTGCGTGTGAAACTCAGGTCTTGTTCCGATGGAGAAGCTGAGCCGTTAGGATGATTGTGCGCCAGAATATAGCTCGAAGCATTGCAGCCCAAAAGA
>JAVFAU010000012.1:0-14425 GCA_034002335.1 Bdellovibrionales bacterium
ACTCGCGCAGATTGCAGACTCGTCATCGCCTATGACGTGGGATACACCGGCACCCGAAGTTCGTCTAACCGACAATAGCGGCCGAGGTTCAAACAAGCCAAAGCCGACACGCACGATTGCGTCGGTATCCCCACTTCCTCAAGCAAGTTCATCAAGAAACCTCGGCTCGACATCGAACCGTCGTGACGTCACAACAGGCCGCGCGACTGTCATTGTCGATACGCTCGAATCTGCCGCACGCAGACTCAGCTCGAGTCTCACACCAGAGACCATCGCAAAAAGAAAAGTCGATACCGCAACTCAAGCCGCTTCGGCCTCGCCAGCAAAGCTTCTAATCGCAAGTCTCGCGGGAAGCGCCTCGCAAACAATCGACATTACCGATGTTCGCGGTCTTGATTTCAAAAACCCGTTTGCAGACGTTCGGTCAAAATCACCAACGGTCCTCGCCGCACAAGAGGCTATCGAAACCATACATTCAAAACAAATAGCAGCAGAAAACGCGAGCAAAAAAGAAACTCCCAAAACAGACGACACCGTCACGACATCTAGTTCATCAAGTTCGTCTGGCGCAGCTTCTACAGGTTCCGCACGACAAGAACCTCAGTCGAAACCGCACTCAAACGCTTCAAACGTAACGGCACCCGCAACCGCGAACCGAGCGCCATCACAAGCATCGAAACATCGCTTTTCGAATATGAGCGAAAATGATCTCAAACAGTTTTTGACCAGCAGCTATCGTACCGTCTCAACCGAACTTGAAAACCCGGAGTTCGCCCAAGCGCTCGCCGCAAACGGTATCCGCATACACGATCATGAAAACCGCACGATCGGCGCATTGAAACCGAAGGTCCTGTTTATCTACGATCAACGACGAAGCCGCCTTATTCAACGTCCCGTCACGAGTCGAGACTAAACCGTGAAAAGACGCTTCTCCCTCTTCACATTGGTTCTCATCGCGATCAGCATCGGCACCGCGGTCTATCTTCCCGCTTCGCTGATGCTGGACATTCAAGACAAGCGCGACGTACTGACAATCGATCGTGAAAAGCGTCTCGTACAATATCTCGGCATCAGCAAGGCCTTGTACCAAGCCGGGGCCGACGAAAGCCTGACAAAGTTCCTTCTCGAAATGATCAACCAAAACGACATCAGTTATGTCGCCATCTACAAGCAAGGCGAGCTAACGAGCGTCTTCCCTCCAAATAACGCCCTCGCCGCAGGCCACGAATACCAGGAGCGGGCGCAGCGGGCCGGTCATGATCTTATCGATTCAATTCGCAGCGAACGAAGCGAGTACCTCTCAAGCGATCTTCTACTTACCCTCGGTATCGACAAACGCTACGAGAACCTCGTAATCAAGGTTCTGCTCCACGAAAATATGTGGAAGGTGGTCGTCCAAGATATTCTTACGATCATATTTCTTGCCGGTCTCGTGTTCTGGCTCCACACAAGAGATCTCGCAAAACTAAAACGCGAGATTCGAAAAACGGGACGCGTCTCGGCGTCTGTCTCCGATATGTCAAAACGCGGAATCGTTTCGGCCGAGGCAGAGGCTATTGCCGCCGGCTTCAGAGGATACGCTTCGTCAGAGCGCGGCCTCAAACAACAAGCCGAACGCCTTTCACCGCAAGTCCTGCCCGCCCTTAAGCGCGAGCTCTTTAGCGGCCAAGAGCCCCCTTACACGTTCGACTGCACCTTGGTGAGAACCGACATCAATGGATTCAGCCAAATCTTCAACAGCCCCTACCGAGATCGCTTTGCTCAACATATCGACGAGTTCTTTACGGGACTAACTGAAATCGTTTCTCGCTACGACGGACTCATTTCCGAGTTCATCGGCGACGAGGTTATCTTCTATTTCAAAGACATCGAACATGATGAATCAAATCACGGACCTCAAACTTCCGTGAATCGAGCCATCGACGCCGTTCGTGACATCGGCGAATACGCCAAGATGATCGACGCGAAAACTCGACTCGAAGGACATCCTTTTACCGTAAAATCCGCGCTCGCCCACGGAGCCCTTCGCTTCGGAAAACAAGTCGACGGCTACTCTCTTTCGGGCGGACTCTTTATCGAAACCGTTCGTATTCTCTCGACCGTAACCGAAAAAGCCGAAAGCCAACTCTATTTCGCCGCTCGCCACACGGCCTATTTAAGAGAAGACATCTTCACCGAGCCAGTCGGCGACTTCAATCTTAAGGGCTATACCGAGCGTACAAATCTCGTAAGATTCAAAGATCAAACCAAGCTCTCAAACCATCTTGCGCGCGTTGATGAGCTCATCTCGCAAGGGCCGAGCTTCTACGAGCTGAATATGCTTTTTGATTTCGTACGACATCATAAAAGCGACACAGGACTCGAACAAGTCATCAGCAAGGCATCCTCCAAAGTCGAAGACTGGACACCCGCCCTGCACCTCGCACTCGTTGAATCCCTACGCGACTGCAACGTCTATCGCTCAAACCATTCTCTAGCACCCGCGCTACTTGATTGGTTAACCGCCCTCACGGATCTTGCGAACTCGCGGTCCGCCGAATGGTACAAACCGGTTTCATCGATTCTTATGCTCTTCCCTTGCCTCGTTCCAAGATTGGAAGTCAGTGGCAATGATCTAAATCGCATGGAGGCATTCCTCGACGTCGAAGACATGCGCACCGTTGCAAACACGATCTCCGTGCTCACGCACTACGATTCAGAACCGCAAGTACGACCTCTGGCTGAACACAAAATCAGTACAAACAACCGAGTTGCCGCAAACGCTCTGATTCTCTCGGCGACACAAGACCTGAACCGCAAGAACCTCGACATGCTAGAAAAAATGATTTTCGGAAGATCATCCGACGAAACCCGACGAGCATCCGGACTTTACGCCTTAGGCGAAATCGCACGGATTTTGAAATCAAGAGATCCAGTCTACTTCTCAACCCGTGTCGAGCTTCATCGCCTACTCGAACGGATCGAACCCTTCATTCACCACAAAAACGAGAGCATCGCCAATCAAGCTCGTCGCGCTCTCGCCAAATCTACCGACGAAGAGCATATCGAAGCGGCATAGCCCGACTAAAAACAATCAGAACATACTCTGTTCGTATTCCATCCAATGCTTGTAGCGAAAGTCCATCGAGAGTCGCTGGCGTGCCTTATCCTCCTCCTCTGAGAACCGTTCATACCTCTTCTCGCCCGTATTCATATAACCTATCATCATTTCATGAGCGGCAATAGAGAGGTCCAACCAGTGCTTAACAGGGATACGAAATCTCAGTCCAAACAGAAAGGCGTGACTAAAATTCGAACGAAGTTCGTAAAACCGCACAATCTCGTTTCGAGGCAAATCGTTTCGCTGATCAATAATAAACGAAACCATTGCCAGCAATGCCCCAACAGCGCGAATCGCTTTGTTGTCGATTGGCCGTGATAGAATCTTGTTTGCCAAGACGTCGATCATCTCAGGTGACTGGATAAAGATCGAAGCAATTTTCGGACGATTCGGATTAAACACCGGCATCCTGTAAATGCACCCGAGCTTTCTCACAAGCCTTTCATACGAAAGGCTTTCCCACTCTTCTCTCGAGGTAGGTAACTCACAGCTCCAGCGACTGTTCTTAAATGCTCTCGATAACCACTTAAACACACTTGCTCCCGATCAACGCTCTCATCAAATACGAGCCTACATCAAAACAGCGTCACCTTGCTCGTTTTTGTAAACTGCCATAAAGAACTCTTTTTCAAACGGAATTGCCGCGCCAACCTGCACCTGCTTAGCCTGAAGTTCGAAACGAACCGCTAACGATTCGAGCTTTAAAGCCAAACACGCTTGCGAAACCCGATCTGCATTCTTGCCACTTGAGAAGAACTCTTCCCACATAGCGTTCACTTCCGAATTCTTCGCGTCTTTCAACTCTTCTCGAATCATCTCGATCTGTTTATCGAAATACGAACGCGACATTTCAAGCCCCTTCAGCTTCTTCCCTAGAAGCATGACTCGCTCCGCGTAAGACCTAGCTCCCAGCGTGATATAAGGCATCGTGGACGCGCCAAGAGTCAAAGTGAAAGCCTCAACCTGTCTTGCGTTCAATTGACCTGCTTCGCTTTGTTCGACAGCCAGAAGCCCAGCCCGATGAACACGATGAACATAGTCTCGAGCGATTTCCGCAGCTTCATCTTCTCTTCCCGTTCGTAGCAAGAAGTCGACATAGGCACCGACACACGTGCTTAGAGTATCTGGAAAGAGTCTGATAAACAGATGAATCGAGGGATAAAAACTAAACTGCTTATGATGAATGACCGGGAACAAAAGTCGCTCTTTTTCTTCCTCATTCAACTCCTCGTTCGACAGCCCGTATATCAAAATCTTTTGCGCCATCTCTTCGTTGTTCGACTCAAAAGCCTTATTCAGCTGCCATATCAAGCCATCTACTTTTGAAATCGTATCGGAAGTATCTGAAGCAACAGTGTTTACGCTACTTTCCTGCTTCTTCCCAAAAAGCTTCCCAAACCATCCATTTTTTTTCGATCCATCACTCATTTCAAAATCTCCAAACAATACTTACTTCGTTAATAAATTCCAGAAGATAAGCGCCGATTCAGATCGGCGATCTCTCGATCGTTAGTTAAAAATCGCAATATTCGTTGCACTGTCTACCTGGGCGCTCGTAAAGCGAATTCCCTTAAAGCCTCGTTGCTTGGCCGCATCACCGAAGGCTTGCGAGAATAGATATTCCGCATTTAAGTCGCCTTTGGAAACACCGAGGGAATCGAACATTTCCTTTACTCGCTTGTCGTTGAAATCCAATATTCGATCAAATTCGAAATTCGCCTCTCCTAAAACCGCTTTTGACTTGGAATCAATCCTTGCTTCTTTAAGAGCCACATCGCCCACATCATCCATTTTCCCCTGGACCATATACATGCCCGAGTTTCCGTACTCGCCGCCTATCGTAAAGCGATGTTCCGTTGCGACTTGTCCACCATGCTTGGCGAAGACATCCTTTTTGCCGAGAGTAATCGTTTTGCCATCTATGTTTACAGTTTTAGATATGGCCCTAGTAAAAGTCCCCGATACAGAAATTCCCTCGATGTCTTTCAAGAACTCAAGAGACATTTCGTGAAACGCCACGGCCTTTCTAAAAGAACTAGGCGTCCAGCCAAGTTTTGTCTTCGATGCCATCATCTTCGCTATGTAGTCAGCCGTTTCCAGATGACCCTGCCGGCGCGCTTTCACGTAAGCTCGTCCAGCATCCACCAGAACAAGCGGCGAATGCGTCTTAATCGCAGAGAAACCAGCGCGAACAGGCGGTGGCATGCTCGCCACGACGCCTTTCGCAAGACCAATCGCTTCGACAGCTTTCGCACGTGCCGACGCCGGCATCGACGCAAGCACTTTGCTCACATGCCCAAGCTTCTTGCCGCCGACTAAGACAGCCGCACCTCCGCCCGTCGCAAACATTCCAATTACATCGAGCGCGTATTGTCCTATAAATTCGCCTCGCTCGTAAGCCGTCCCGCTCTCGAGCTTATCGAAGTCTTTAGCGACCGCCGTCACCACCGCGCCGCTAAACTCGTCGAGGTTCGTAATGAATCCAACCGTCGCTTCCCAAGCGGCGACAGGGTCACTCCAGATTGCGCTACCGGCTTTACCGACAAGAGTCGCTAAGTCAGGAACAGCTGTGACAAGTCCCTTAAGACTGGCGCCCAACCCGGCGCCGAATCCCATTACCGATTCAAGCATGATATCGGCAACACGCATAAGACCAGAGCCACGAACCAAATCTCCCTGCGAAAGCTCTTGATCGGCGGCAGCTAACGATGCTGCCCCTAAAATCGCTCGAGCCGCTTCGTCTTGGCTCAGAGTCGATAGACCATCGGACTCAGCCCATAAAACCTGATAGCGATTCATGAGACGCCGCACAGCCTGACCTTCGGAGCTTTTCCAATCCGTCTCCAACGAAATGGAGTCGAACAATCCAGGACCACCGACAGACCCCGAACCAAGAATAGCAACACCACTCTCATTCGTATGTTTCGCCAATAACTCAGAGCTGCGCAGACCACTTAGTCCTGCGCTCGCTCCCGTTGTCGAGTCGAATACTTCCGCGTACTGAAGCGCTTCAAGCGTCTTCACCGCAGCCGAATACTGACCTCCAGCCATCGCACGCTCAAACTCGCCCTCAAGCATCGCGTAGGCTTCCTTATTCATCTCATACTTAGCCTCATGAAGATCATCGTTCTCAATAACACGCGCCGATTCGAACGCCTGCACCTGATCTGCGGTGAGCCTTGTATAAGGCGACTCCATAAGACCGAGGGCAAACCTCTCGTACCCGACACCTTGGTTCGCAAGCGTAGCCTGCTGGATCTCATGAGTCTGTCGCTGAATATCTTGAATATAAGCCGCCGATTGCTTTTGCGCCTGCTGGTAATGCTGCTGAAACTGTCTCTGAGTCTGTTCGGCACGGGCTTGTCGATCTTGAAAACCGATGATTTCAGGCAAAACCGCAAGCGCCACAACCTCGGCACCTTTTGCGATTTCATCAACAAGGCTACGTCCTCCGTAGCTAAACATATTGATTACGACAGGGCCGCCGGACGTTTCGTCTTTTACATGAACTTGCCGGTCTATAGGAATACGCTGCCGCTTAACCGGAGCTTTGGGGGCTGGTTCGTTAGTAGCCTCCCCAACACGCAGCTTAATGAAATCAGTTTGCGACTGCTCTAGAGCGAACACATGCCCATCGACACGTATCAACTGTTGCTGTTCAACAGACCCGCGCGCTCTCGCTCTTCGCTCAAACTCACTTCGTGTTACAAACGAACCCGAACCAGGTTCTGTTTCTAATAGCTCCTCGTGTACGGCTTCCATCGAAGCTGATGCCGAAAGCGTTCGAACAATCAACGCTTCCGGAATACGAAAACTGCTTTTAGCAACATCACTCGAGGTTACAAGCGCGAGCAAAAGAAGAACAGATCCTCGAGCCCAATGCCGCCAAGTCATAAATCAAAGACTCCCGACAAGGCTTTTAACCTGACGATTAAATTCGAGGACTTGAGGAATATGCAGGTAGTTTCGTGACAATTCACGCGCTGCCTTTTTTAACTGTTCTTCAGAGCGAGCGACCGTCTCACGCGTCACACGCCCGAAGATTTCCTGAATTTGCAATTTCAAAGTTTCTCGGAAAAGCGCGCGCGCAGAGAGATAAGAATTTATCCCACGCAACTCTTTTTGAATGGCGCCGTCATCCGCTAGCACCTCTCGGAAACTCGAGCGATGAACAAGATCGACTAAACGCAAAAGATTGCTGTAAGCGCGCTTTTGAGCCATGTCGACGGCCTGAAAGTTCAAGTCTCCAAGTTGACGAGAAAGCACCGACGATTGATTCGACAAGTTCGCCAATACGAGATCTGCGACCCGTTCTGGTTTTGTTTGTTCCGCAATCAAACGGTCCTTCTCGAGAAGAGTCGTTTTCGCAATCTCGATCTTCTCGGCGTTATCCGTACCCTTCAATTCTTCAAGAGCCCGCTTTGCGGTTTCTCGCTCATCAATCAACATCTTAAAGCTTGTAAGTTCGGCACCGATATCCGGAACCCTTTCAGAAGCGAGTCTAAGCTGCGTAGGATCATGCAAAGCTGTCTCGAGGGCTTGAGATATCACTTCGACCGCGAGAGATCTCTCTTTGCATTGTTCGATGTAGTACTGGCCAGCATCGGCATCCGAAGCCATTTTGCGAAATGCATGAAGCTTTGCTGCGACTAATTCATTTTCGGCTTTCACTCGCTCTTGGTGACCAATATACATCGAAGTTAGTACGATGACAGCCGCGCCAGCCGCCATGAATGGCGCCGCAGCTTGCGCCGCCGCTACGACCGCTCCCGTTTGTCCCGAGACGGCGATACTCGCAGTAAGACCAGCCGATGTTGCCGCGACATTCGTAACCGTATTTCGATCTTGTTCAGCCTGGCTTCCAGTCCCGACATAGCGCCCAGAGCCGCTCGTGCCGTCAGAACCCATGCTCAAATTCACCTCATAATCAGCACGAGGCAGGTTCGGATAATAAAAAGCCTTTACTCCCAAACCACCGACACCTCGTCCTGTTCGGCAAGAGCGCTCGAACGAAGCAAATGCCTCGCGCGCAATTGAAATACTCTTTCGAAAATCTTCGCGAGCATCACTCGCATGAAAAGACGCCGAATAGCGCAAGCGAACAAGAGACTGGTAGTCGCTCATAAAACGCTCAAGTTCAGAACGGAGCAATTCAACATCTGTCCCAATCGACTTCTCGTCGCGTGGCTGCGCAAGACGCGAAAAGCCTTCGAGCAAAGTTTTTTGATCTACCAGTATTTTAGCTCGGGCTTTGTCGACATCCGAGCCGCTTGCGCTGTTTAAAGTGTTTTTCATAACTTCGCTCAATGCGAAATTGAAATCGATTTCAACGGCCTCAAGAGCTCTCGCCATCGCCTTTTCATGACTCGCATGAACCGCCGCTATGGCCACATCCATTGGGGCCTGCGCCAAAACAACCTGAGGCGACACCATAACGCCAATCAATGCTGCGACAAGTAGGCGACGAATTCCAGTTACGTTCAATATTTTCATTACATCCTCAAAATTAAAAACAGCTTAAGCAGCGTGCTCTACGTATTATTTCTTTGTACCAAGACAGTTGCGATAAGAAGACTTCGCCTCTTTGATGCGGGCATCATCCACGAATCCAAGTCGAACAGCTTCAGCAAACGGCGATGAAAGTTTCTCGTCAAAAAGAGCGATTTGATGCGAAAGCATACCCGTCATCATCCCGACAATGCTCGCACTCTGCCCGACGGCGCTGGACTCTGAAGGGCTAACAAATTTCACACTCGTCTCAAGCTTCTTAACAAGATACTTCGAACGACGCTCCAATTCATCCAGTCTTGCCAAAAGAAGACTTGTCCGAATACGCGATTGGTTCTGAAGATTCGTTCCCATGACTTCTTTTTGGAAGTCACGATTCAAGCTCGTGTGAAACTCGCTAAGCGCGACCAGCTCTTGTTCAATTTCTTTTGTGATGAGCTCTGATGTTCCGACTGTTCCAAATACCTGAAGAGATTTCTTTAACCGCAAGCGAGCATCACCAAATATATCGAATGCGAATTCCGAGTACTCACGGATCTTAATATAACCCGCTTTGATTTTATTGAACTCGGCTGTATTCGCCGCGACTTCCGCATACGTCAAACCGTTGTTCTCCCAACGAATGTACTCGTGAAGATAAGCTCTGATCTCAGGAAAACGCATGTTTTCGATACGTTTGATATCTCGATTCAACCAATAGTTCGCGGCGACAAGACCAGACACTTGCAACTGTTTCCCCGTCATTGGCAGTCTGACTTCTACTTGTTTACAGAACGGCTGCATCTGATCGAGAAAAGCCAATGAAAGACGATAGCTCGTAACAGCGGCCATCGCTTTCACATGACTTTCCATTTCTCCAAAACGAGCATCCGAAACATTCGCAAGACGGAATAACCAATCCGCGAGACTCGAGTAATCGTTCAAGTTGTTTTCACTCAAAACAACATTTGCAGAATTACGGTCAAAAAGAATACTTGCACCGACCGCCAGAAAAGCCTTCGACCAAGCTTGATAAGCCGCTGGTCCGCTAATCTCGCTCATCGTCAGTCGCAATTTTTCGAGCATGTCAGCTGGTGACTCCGAATGACGAGCACTCGATACATGCAACTCCAAAGAGAGAATATTTTGGCTCGAAATATCTCCCGATACTTCAATCGGCAAGCGAACTCGTGATCCCGGTTTCGCCCAAACACGAATGGTTTCTTGAGATGTCGAGGCGGCGCGTACCTTTTCATGAAGTCCGCCTGTTACATCTCCTACTTTCAACCCATGACCGGAAAGTCCGGCCACCGACATTTCGACAAGCCAGGTATCTTTCGGCATCGTGAAAGAGACTTGAGCTTGTCCCTTAACTTTCTGCGACTGAACCTTCCAATGATGCTCACGGATAACGCAATTTGAATCACCTTTGTTGCGATAGGAGCTCTGAGCTAAGCCATTAACGATCGCGACACGAGCGACCACCGTACCATTGTTCTCTTCTTGGCTAGCGTTTAAGGTGATTGTTCCCACCTTGAGCTTCTGTTTCTTTGAAGCAATATCAATCGCCGAGGAGTTCTGTACTCCAGAAAAAACAGCGGCGTGCTCAAGCGACTCGGCACCCAGGTCGTCGTATGAGTTTCCCTTTCCAAGGGGGTAGCAGTCGGCCGAGTGTCGATGCTTGGTGATTTTATTCCAACTCATCTGGATACTCTGATCGATTTTTCCATCAACACGAAGGTCGATGTCGCTGACCTTCAAAACCTTGATAATCTTGTCGTCAATTCCTGCGGAGGATTGAATCGAAAACATGGACGCACTCATGGCCATCATTCCGATAATGCACTTTTCAACAATTATTCTCTTCTTAGTATACGACACTAGTTTTCTCCACGTGCTGATTTAAGATCATTTTCATATTTATCTGCGGCAACTGAACCTATTTTGAATTTATATATTGTCGCTTTGATTTCACCCGGCGTGATCCCAAGAGAATAGAATGGTGAATTATCAGAGCTCGCCGAAGTCATGATCTCGATTGGCAAAGGCTTCAACAAAGCTTTTGGATCTAGCAACTTATCGATACTATAAGAGGCTGCATCATCGTCTTCTTTGGTGGCAATTTGATAAGTGCGAACAAATTTATTACGTTCACGCAGGCATCCTGATTCGAAACCAGTTTGCCCAGACAAGGCTATACTTGGGCTACCAGAAATTAGATTTCTTACGCGAACCTCTCCATACCTTGGGTACTCCACATCCAAAACAGCAAGCCTGTGATGTCTTCCAACCGTCCATGACACGCGCTCCGCTTGAACAAACTCATCTGCGATAGAAGCGCGTTTCGATTGATAGTAGTTTTCCGGCTTCATATCGATCGCAAGCCATACAACGCGTTCCGAATCCGCGAAATCATCATGCAAGCCAATCAATGCCGGTCCCAACATATCCGGCGTAATCGCCAGGCTGCGCTTACGAAGCTCCGAAGATAAACACACCGAATGGTAACTCGCATGGGTGTAATACAGCCAGTCTTGGAACGTCGGCCACTCAACACTAATCTCGGACGACTGCACCGGATTTACATTGAAATCAAAAAGCGAGTTTTCATCTTCAAAGTTCTCCGTTGCATACGTGTACACGAGAGTCTTTTTCTCTCTCGTCACACGAACGGTTTTCGTGTGAAATTTGTCTCCGTCGATATCTTGTATTTTAACGCTTGCGACGAAAACGGAGTCCGTTTTCGCCCATCGCACAACAATCGGAACCTGAAAGTCGACAATCGTCGCTTCTTTCATTTCGGCCAAAGCTTCTGCAGAAATGACTGGCTCCACGGTGCGAGCCGTATTTTCAGCAGGAGCTCCGCCGCAACCGGCAAAACCGACCGCTAAGAGAACGACAAACCAAACTGACATTTTTGACGGTCTATCTTTTTTTAACGTTAATCCCATAAACCAGACTCCTCATCTAAACCGAGCATTCGAAACGAGCGTTCAAGAGCTTCAAGCGACTTTCGAACCGGTTCACTAAATCGCTTTTCCACACGTCTTTTTTCAGATTCACTTAATGAGTTTTCGTAAGGCGCCAACCGCACCAAGGCCTCTTGCATCAACGAAGCCTCCGCGAGAACAAACAAATCGCGAGCGAGGTTTTGATACGAAAAATCAACGTAACCTCCGACACCGTCCGCAACGATCGCCGAAAGCCGAGCGATCATCTCTTGTCTCGCTTCTTTTTGAATGCCGGCATCCGACCCAGCCGAAAGATCACGGGCGAAACTCATCACCAAGCCAAGACGACGCATCTTAGCGGTCTCATGATCAGCCGAAATCTCTTGAAGACGCGATTTGAAATCGATGATTGCATCCGCTTCTTTCGAAACAATATGAGCGGCTACGGCCCCAACGCGCTCTTGAACCAGCAAGCAAAGACCGTCATCCATTTCACATCGAATCGATCGAAACAGAAAGTAAGCCGCCCCGAGAGGACTTGATGAATAGAGATAAGCTTGAATTGAAGGAATTAACGTCGAATGCGCATGAACGCCTCGGGTCTTTGAAGCCGCTCTAAATTCGATACGAGCTTTAGAAAGATCATCGTCTATCTCTTGTCGTAGAAGCAAAAAGTCGACGACCTGCTCGATTCCTTGCTCAGGAAACTCTTGGTTCGGAATGACTATGAAGTTTCCGGCTCCAATGTCGCGAATATCCCAAGGCTTAAAAGGGTCTTCTTCGTTACGATTGATACGAATATCGCGCGTACCGCCGAATATGGCCTTTGCCTCATTACGATAACGGTCGATTTTATCCGGAAGGGCACACGCGACCATTTTCTTTAGGTCATGCTCGCACATAGCGCGAAGCCTTGAGGAGAACGACTCGACCGTCTGGTCGTCCACTCGGTTTCTAGACGGCAGAATCAAACTCGCAACAAGACTATCTGGGTTTGGGAAGATCTGCCTTGCCGCTTCAGGGGTTAAGTTCTCGATTTGTTTGGGCAAAGGACTAAAGGATAAAGCCCTCTCCTGCCCACCCAGAAGAAGAAGGCCGCTGCAAAGCAGTCCTTTAAAGAGATTCAAACCAGCTATACGTACCACTTTTTCTCCTCAAACACGTCACAAGCAGGACTGACTAACTCTTCGACACCTTTTGAAAAGCGGTGACGTTTTGTCGTTCAGCTCTGTCCGTTATCATCGAAAACGATGTGCGCGAAGGGGTATAGCCAGGCTCATGCCAAATAATTCGGTAACTATCTGTCTCTACATAATTTCTATAGGTATGTATGAAAAAAAAGACGAAGCCCGCAGGCTTCGTCTTTTCGAGTCGCTATCTTGTATTCATGTGTCCGTTACGGACGATCGCGGCGATCCCAGCCACCATCCGACGACTGTGGTTTACGGCGAGGAGGAAGGTCTCCTCCTCGATCCGCGCTTGGGCGTCTAAAGAGTGGCTCCGTCGTTCCAAAAGACTTCCGGTCGCGAAGACGAGGACCTTCTTCTCGGCGATCATCGCGACGGTCGTCACGTCGATCATCTCTAAATGAGCGCTCCGCTTTACGTCCGCCGAATGGACGTTCGTTTGTCCGCTCGAATGTCCGCTCAGCGGAACGTCCGCCGGAACGACGTTCATCACGCGAATCACCACGCGGCTCAAAACGACCACGACCGCCACCGCCGTCACGCGAACGACCGAAATCACGGCCACCGCCACGACGTTCAAATTGACCGCGCTCGCCGCCAAATCCGCCGCCGTCACGACGACCTGAAGATCGGCCACCACCACGCATTTCGCGACCACCGTAGCCGTTCGAAACACCTGGTCCATCCGTTCGAAGAACCTTGATATGAGGACGATTCAAAAGCGTCGGGTTCTTGCTCTCAAGAATTCTGGTCGCCAAGGCCGCAAGCTGCGGCAGCGTCTGAGGGTCGATTTCCTGTTTTTCAGCAATCAACTCGGAGACCATTTGTTGAACCGGGTTGCCCTCGTGAAACTCAAGGGGCGAACTAAAGAGAGCCGCGATCTCACGACCCAAAACCGCACGCGCGATATCTCCTGGTTCCGGAACCTGCACATGTTCAATCTTCGTTCCGATCTTGCGCTCAAGCGTTTTCAAAATCCCAACACGCTTTGGCCACACGAAACTAAGAGCGATACCTTCTTGTCCCGCACGTCCCGTTCGACCGATACGGTGAACGTACGTCTCGTCTTCGCGCGGAAGACTCATATTTACGACGTGAGTAAGACCCTTCACATCAAGACCACGAGCCGCGACGTCTGTCGCAACCACGATCTTGATCGTCTTTTTCTTCCACGCCGCGAACACGGCCTCGCGGTCGCGCTGTGCTTTGTCGCCATGAAGCGAGTCGACCTTGAAACCTTCTTCTTTCAATGCCGCTTCGACATCGCCGACTTCCGCTTTCGTTTGGCAGAAGATCAAACCGTAGAAGTCTTGATTGATATGAAGATAACGTTTGAGCGCCTCAATGCGATCTTCTTCGAACGTCAGCATGTACTGCTGGCGAATCAGCGGCTTTTCTTCTTGTCCGCGAGCATCAATCATCGTCGCGTTCTTAATGTAACGAGATTGAACGCGCTTGATATCCGAACTCATCGTCGCGGAGAAAAGCCATGTGCAATGCCCCTGGCTCTCGTCTTCCACGTCGACGTCGGCGAATGACTGGAGAATCTCATCTAGAGCTTCGCGGAATCCGACCGAGATCATTTCGTCGGCTTCGTCCAAAACCAGAACTCGAATCGAGCTGAAGTCCACAACGGCTTCACGCGACAAAAGGTCGATCAAACGACCCGGAGTCGCGACGACGATGTGCGAACCTGATTT
>JAVFAU010000013.1:0-13694 GCA_034002335.1 Bdellovibrionales bacterium
CGATCCAAGGCGGTATTCGTAGCGTTCAATACCCGACGCCTCTGTGCCCGAGACCAGGAAGCGAGCCGCGCTTTCGTTTGAGATTGCGCTGGGCGAAGAGTTAATGCGAACAGTGGGAGCCGTGCGGTCAACGATGAAACTCAAGACCTCAACGGTCGATGCGGTCCCGGCGGCGTCGCGCGCGACGATATTGTAACGATGAGAGCCCTCTTGGGGAGCGTTTACGGTGATTCCGTCTTTCGAACAACTAGCGGTTGTCGAACCGCTGACGGCTGTGCAGTTGACGATCGAAACGCCTGATCCCGAGTCGTGAGTAGAGAACGTGGCGTTGACGTTGGCGGCGTTCGTGTAAGCGCCTGGTCTGTTGATGATTGATAAGGTGGGAGCGATATCGTCGTGAACGATGGAATCGCCGACACAGCGACTTGCCAATCCGCCGTCTCCATCGTTCGAGAACTTCACGTAAACGGAAGTCTCGGCGTTTTTAGCGCCCAATGTCCAAAGCTTTGTCGTCGCGGTCGTTTCCCAAACGCCACCTGATGAACAGGTCGGGTCGTTCGTAACATACATTTGTTCGGCTGTGCCGTGGACAAGGCTCAGTGTCACGACCTCTGACGTCGTAAAAGGATCGTCGTTGTTAATCGTCATAAGGCCCGTGGCGTTTAGGCTCTCCAGTCGACTTTCCAAGGTCGCCTCGAACCCAATCTGGGACGCGCAATTGGTATAGGCGAACGGAAGGATCGCGAGAACGGCCAGGAATAGACCAAAGCTCTTATTGTTCTTCAAAGACAGAAAAACATTTCCCCACATAACTACCTCACCCCTTTCCTATCGGATATCCAAAGTCCGGACCAAAGATCAGACTGTGAACAGGGAACAGATTTGTATACAGGCGTAAAATAGGAAAACGCCTGTCTACGGTTTAGACATCCGTAGGATAGTTCGACAGCGTGTGAGCCACCAGTGTCAGTGTTTCGAAATGAGACAAAGCAGCCGTTAGGCCTGCTCGTTACTGGTTTGGATGCGATGGAAGTGGGCGTACTCTCCTGAGCGAGCAATGAGGTCTTCGTGCGAGCCTTCCTCGACGATCTCTCCTTGCTTGAGAACAAGAATACGGTGAGCGGTTCGTACGGTCGAAAGTCGGTGGGCGATCACGAAAACGGTACGTCCGATCATGAGTTCCTGAAGGCCACGTTGAACCTCGAGTTCGCTTACCGAGTCGAGTGCGCTCGTCGCCTCATCAAGAATCAAGATGGGCGCGTTTTTAAAAAATGCGCGCGCGATCGAGATGCGTTGCTTCTCTCCGCCGGAGAGCGTGCCGCCGCGTTCACCGACGGATGTGTTGTACCGAGAGGGTGTTTTTTCAATGAAGAAGTTGGCATGGGCGTGTTTGGCCGATGACTTTACAAGGGCATCGTCGCCCGGACGCTCGCTAGAGTCGCCTCTTCCAGATCGAATATTGGCTGCGATTGAGTCTCGAAACAAAAATACGTCTTGTGTGACCAGGGCGATTTTAGATCGAAGCTCCGTTAGGTCGAAGTCCTTGAGTGAAATCCCGTCGACTAAGATATCGCCCTCTGTCGGATCGTAAAATCGTTCAAGCAGGTTCACGAGCGTCGATTTTCCCGAACCGCTGGAGCCTACGAGAGCGACGATCTCGCCGCGATTCACTTTAAACGAGATGCCTTTGAGTACGGCTTCTTCGTCGTACCGGAACTTCACGTTGCGAAATTCAATCGTTTTCCAATCTTGGGGAAAAGGAACGGGTGCGATCGCCTGCGGAACTCGATCCGTGCTTTCAATCAACCCAAACAGGCGATCCGTTACGACAACGGTCTGTTGAACGCGAACGAATGACTCCTGCAGTCTTTTGATCGGATTTTGGAGTTGCCCGGCCGCGAAGACGAACGCGAGAAAGTCGCCGCCGGTTGCTTTGGAATCGAGGATGAGAGACATCATGTAAAGAACAAGCCCCATCACCAGGAGCGATGCGAAAAATTCATTGAGAGGGCTCACGGCCTCTTCGCGGCTCACGATTGTACGTCTTGTTGCTAGGTAGTGGTTCATGGACTGGCGCAGGCGCGCACCCATTGCGTTTTCCAGGTTGAACGATTGAATGACGCGCAACCCATCTAAGTTTTCTTTGATGTCGGCCGTTACGGCTTCCATCGCCTGTCGGTTCACATGGCCGTACTTTCGAAGGCTCCGAGAAATCTGCCGCGTGATTCCCACGAAAACCGGGAGGAACGCCAAGAGCGCCAATGTGAGTTGCCAGTCGAGATAGATCATGTAGCTGAGGAGGGCTATGGCGATGAGCGGCTCTCGCAGGATGTCGCCAAAAAACGTCAACCCTTGTTGCAGAACCTGAGTGTCGTTAAGGATGCGGCTCATGAGGCCGCCCGAACCGGATTCAAATTTTGAGTGAAATCCAAGATTAAGTTTTAAAGATTGTTCGACGGCTCGCACTCGAACATCCGCAACGACGCGCTCGTTGACCATGGTCAAAATAAAATAGTGCGTGTAGCGGGCGGTACCCCAAAGGAGGTACAGGGCGGGAAAAATAAAAGGTATGAGCCAAGATGAAAACTCGTGTCCTAAAATCAGGACCGTTTCTTGTTTGAGCTCGATGACGTCGCTAAAAAGAACTTTGATCAGAGCCGTCTGCGCGACGTTGCAAAGGCTGATGATAAAGCCCAAGAAAAAGATGATATAGAGTCGTTTTTTATAGGGACGAATCAACGGCCAGAGACGTTTGATGCTGTGGAGAACTTGATTCAAGGTCGGACCTCCGGGGTCTTTGACGGATCGAGATAGAGTTTCAAGTATTTTCCCGTGAGACTCTTGGCCGATTTCATAAGGTCGTCAGGGGTTCCCTGCGCGACGATTTCGCCACCGCCGAGGCCTGCGTCGGGGCCGAGGTCAATAACCCAGTCGCTGGATCTTATGACATCCAGGTTGTGTTCGATCAAGATAACACTTCCGCCGGCCTCGACAAGCTTGTGAAGAACCTTCATGAGCATCTCGATTTCGCGAAAGTGAAGGCCCGTTGTCGGTTCATCTAGGATATAGAGGGTGCCCTTGTGTTGGGTTCCAATGAATTCGCGCGCAATTTTTAGGCGCTGGGACTCGCCGCCGCTCAGTGTGCTCGCGCTTTGCCCGAGTCGAATGTAACCGAGACCGACTTCGCGCAAGAACGAAAGAGGTTTTCGAATATTCGCGTGCGCGACGAAAAACTCCATCGCCTCATCCACGGTCATGTTGAGAATCTCGTGGATATTCTTGTTTTTATAGCGAACATCCAGAATCTCGCGGCGATACTTCTTGCCGTCACAGGCGTCGCATACGAGCGCGACGTCGTCCATGAACATCATGTCGACGACTTCGATGCCAAGTCCTTTGCAGACCGGACAGCGGCCGCCATCGACATTCAGGCTAAACGTGCCAGCCGTGTAGCCACGTTCTTTGGCCTCGGGAACGCCCGCCATGATGGCGCGAATCGCATCGAACACCTTGAGATAAGTGACGGGGCTCGAGCGCGCGGTCTTGCCGATCGGAGACTGGTCAATGAACAGTACGCCTTTGATAAGATCGAGCCCTTTGATTTCGTCAAAGGGTTGAACGGGAACGTATTCAACTCGAAGGTGTTGCGCGATGATCGGATACAGGGTTTGCGAGACCAGCGTCGATTTTCCGGAACCGCTGACGCCGGTCACGGTGACAAGTCGGTTGAGAGGGAACTTCACATCGACTTGTTTAAGGTTGTTGCCGCGACAGCCTCTGAGTTCGATGGAGTAGCGATGGTCTTCGATGCTCGTTTGTCGCAAGCGAAGGCCGTTTTTGTCGAGAGATCTTTTGAGTGGGCTATCGGATCGAAGATAGGGCGCGGTCGACGACTTCTCGGATTGATAAAAAGATTTCGTTTCGCCGGAGTACATCACTTCGCCGCCCAGGTGCCCTGAACCGGGGCCCATTTCGATGATATCCGTCGAGTTCGCAATCACGTCGTGATCGTGCTCGACGACGACAAGCGTGTTGCCGATTTCGTTGAGCTGCTTGAGTATGCCGATCAGGCGATCGTTGTCGCGTGGATGCAGACCGACCGTGGGTTCGTCCAACACATAAAGCGTTTGCGAGAGCCCCATGCCAAGCTGTTTTGCGAGATTAAGGCGCTGAAACTCGCCGCCTGAAAGCGTGCGTGTCGCTCGATCAAGCGTGAGGTATTCGACGCCGACATCGTTTAAGAACTTCAGGCGCGACCGCAGCTGTCGAAAGATTTCGCCCGCGAGTTCCTCTTGCAGGGGCGTGAGTTTCAAACCGTTGATGAATGTGTAAAGGGCGCCGATTGTCATGGCCGAGAGTTTCGAAATCGTCTGGCCGCCGACAAGAAAGAGCAGGGTTTCAGGCTTAAGCCGTGAGCCTCGGCACACCGTGCAGGGCTGAGGGGACTTATAGCGCGACAAGAAGACTCGAACGTGCATCTTGTACTTTTTCGTTTCGAGATATTCAAAGAGGCCGACGACGCCATAGAACTTGTCATCGCCGTTCCAGATTTTTTCACGCTGAGTCTGCGTGAGGCGATTCCACGGCGTTTTCATATCGATACCGGCGCGCTTACAGTAGGCCGCAAGCTGTTTGCGGTCGTACGTGGCCGAGGGCATGGCAAACGGGTTGATGGCCCCTTCGCTTAAAGAGAGTGCTGGATTCGGAATGATCTTCGCTTCATCAAGCGTGAGGGTGTTTCCGAATCCGTTGCAACTTGCACAGGCTCCGATGGGGGAATTAAACGAGAAAAGAGCAGCCGAAGGTTGAGGAAAAATAAATCCGCACTGCGAGCACGAGCTTTCTTCGCTAAAAACCAGGCGCTGCCCCTCGGTCGTTAGGATGGTCGCGCGACCGAACTCGGCTCCGAAATTAAACTTCATCGAGGCTTGGTAAGCCTGCGCAATCGAATCGCCGATGCGCCCTTCGTCTTCGGGCTTAAAGCCCACGCGATCTATGACGACATAAAACTCCGAAAGCGGCAGAACGCTGGCTCCGTCTCCGGGTTTTAGTTCGTACACTGTGCCGATGTCTTGAATCGCTTCATCGGGACGGCAAGAAGGTAGTCCGATCGAGGCTGTCGGATTCAGGTTCGAAGCGACGCTTGTCTCGTCGGTCTTAACGGCCTTCTTCTTTGATGTCTTCTTGGCGGCGGCCGCCTTCTTCTTGGTGGCTTTGGGCATCGTCGCGCCCGTCGGTATGAGAATGCGAAGAAAACCTTCTTGTTGAAAAAGCCTCAGCAAGTCTTCGTTCGAGAGAGCGTCTTGAGTCGAATTTGCCGCGGTCCGCGCCGCAATGGGGGCGAGAATGTAGCCGCGTTTGCCGCTGACGGCCGCAAGCGTTTTGCGGGTTGCATCGCTGGGCGAGTCTTTTGTGATCGCAAAGCCGTAGCTGGGGCAGGTCGGTTGCCCGATCTTATCGAAAAGAAGGCGCAAGTAGTCGACGATTTCAGTTGAGGTTCCCACGGTCGAACGCGACGTCTTGACGCTGTTTTTTTGTTCGATTGCGATTGCGGGCGGGATATTCGAGATCCCTTCGATTTCAGGCTTCGGTGCTTTACCCAAAAACTGGCGAGCGTAGCTCGAGAGCGATTCGATGTAGCGGCGCTGGCCTTCGGCGTAGAGTGTTTGAAACGCAAGGGACGATTTCCCTGATCCGCTGGGACCGCAAACAACCGTGAAAGACCCGAGTGGAATTTTAACTTCGATGTCTTTCAGGTTGTTTTGTTTCACCCCCCAAAGGTGGATATAGCGGTTCCGGTCGTGAAGGGGCTTCATTCAGCCAAGTCCTCTTTGTAGAAATCGGTATCATCGCGCGTAGCAGGGGCTCCGCTCAGTTCCTTTGGCTCCGTTCCACGAATGAACGCCTGATTTACGATGGCTCGACTTGAAGACGAGGCGAGTTTTCCGGTTTGGGCGTCGATGTTCGCAAAGACGATGCCCGGAGGAACCGGGAAAGGTTGAGACGGCGTATCGCCGTGAGCGATGCGCATGTACTCAAGCCAGATCGGAAGCGCTGTGCGTCCGCCGACCTCGCCCGCGCCGATGGAGCGCTCTTCGTCGAACCCGACCCAGACGCCTGTTGCGAGTTGGGGCGTGTAGCCCACAAACCATCCGTCGAAATAACCGTTTGAAGAGCCCGTCTTGCCGGCGGCTGGTCGACCCAGTGCGCGCACGCGAGCCGCTGTTCCACCGTCATCTGTGACCGTGGCTGCGAGAAGCGAAGTCATGACATAGGCTGTTTGCGGCCTCATCAGCTGGTCGGCATCGTCGAAGTAGATTAAAGGCGTTTTGCGCTTCGACGGGTCTTCGGCTGCGACTTCGTTTGCATCGTCCGAAGAGGCACCGCCGCTTGAATTGTCGCTTACATCGGCCACTGGAGCAGATGCCGGCTCTTTGCTTGCCTGAAGGTGGGCGAGTCGTTTTTGTTCGTACTCTTCTTCGATTGGCGTGAGTTCTTTTTCGAAGAAAGCATCGAGCGAGAGATCAGAAAGCAAAACGTTGCCTTCGCGGTCGGTGACTTTGTGAACAATCAAAGGGCGCAGGCGTTTTCCGAGGCGACCGAATTCAGCAAAGACACGGGTCATTTCGTAAAGGGTTGTCGAACTTGAACCAAGGCCGAGTGAAAGATCGGGGTTCAGTGGAGAGAATATGCCAAGGCGTCTTGCGTAGTCGATGGTCCAACTTACGCCGATGGATTCGAGGATTTTTACCGTCGGGATGTTCAGCGAACGAACCAGCGCACTGCGGAACAAAATATCGCCCGCGAACTTTTCTCCGTGGTTGTTTGGTTTCCACTTCTTGATATCGGTGTCTTGGCCTTCCGCGCTCGAAGCATCGTCTTCGTAAACGATTGGGGCGTCTTGCACGGGGGTCGCGGGTGTGAAGCCTTTGTCGAGGGCCGCCGCGTAGACAATCGACTTGAAGCTTGATCCGGTTTGGCGTTTGGCTTGAAGGGCGCGGTTGAACTCGGATTTTGCGAAGTCGTATCCGCCCACGAGAGCGACGGTTTCACCGGTCTTGATGTCGAACGAGATCAGAGAGCCTTGAACGATAGGTTCCTGTTCAAGAGCGACTTGTGCGAACTGCTCTAGCGCCGGTGCCGTGAATTTTGAATTCGCCGCTTTGAGAGACGCGATCTTCGACTGTAGCTCGCGGTCGCGTTTCGAGGCAAAGCGATCTGCGAGAATGCGCACTTGAATGACGTCTCCTGCCTTGAGCGCCAAAGACGGCTTGGTAAGTTTGGGAGCGTAGGTGCCGCTCACTTGTGGGTCTGGCTTGCGCGCCCAGTCCATATCCGCAAGGTCGAGAAGCGCTTCGACTTCCGCGAAGCGTACGTACACGAGGCCAAGATCGTCGTTCACTTTTGTGACGAGGGCTTCGGTGATTTTTCCCGGAATGGCGTAAGAAGGAAGATTGCTCACGATTTTCCCGGACGCATCGAACTGGTGATACGCCTTTGTCGGATCAACGGGCGTGTCGCCCATGACAAGGCCATCTGGAGTGATGGTGCGCACGGGGGCGATGTCTTCGATCAACGTATCACGCACGGATGTCAGGAACTTCGTCTGCTCCTCTTGGTTTTCGATGCGACGAAGGGGGCCACGGTAGCCCTGTCTCTTGTCGACTTCGCGCAGACCGTTGCGAACTTGTTCTTGAGCCGCTTCTTGTTGTTTGTAGTCGATAGTCGTGTAGACGCGAATTCCATCGTTCAAGACGACATCGCCGCCGAGTTTCGCGATGAGCATCTGACGAATGGTTTCGACCGCGAATGGAGCGACCGACTTATAGTCTTTTCGGAGATAGACTTTGATCGGTTCTTGAAAAGCCTTGTCGGCGTCTTCTTGCGTGATTTTTCCGGTGGCGACCATGGCGCCCAAAACTTCGCGCTGGCGTCGTTTCGCGAGCTGCGGATTGCGAATGGGCGAGTAATCAGAAGGGCGTTGCGGAAGACCCGCGATGATCGCCATTTCTGCGAGTGTGATTTGATCAAGAGATTTGCGGAAATAGATTTCGGCGGCGGCGGCGACGCCGTGAGCAGCGGAGCCGAAATAGATTTGGTTCAGGTAAAGATACAAGATCTCGTCTTTGGAGAGGGCGTCTTCAAGCTTCTTGGCGAGCAGGGCCTCTCGCAATTTGCGTGAGTAGCTTTTTTCAGGAGAAAGAAAAAGCTGCTTTGCGAGCTGTTGCGTGATGGTCGAAGCGCCTTGGCGCGTGCGTCCGGCGGTGAGGTTGGTGATGAACGCGCGAAGAATGGCCGTGTAGTTGAGGCCTTTGTGTTCGTAGAACTGACGGTCTTCGATGGCGATGAACGCATCGATTAGGAGCTTGGGAACTTTGTCGATAGGCGTGAGTTTGCGAACTTCTTGAAAGTACTCTCCAAGCGGTTCGCCGCCGCGGGCGTAAACGTCGCTGACGAGCAAGGGCTTGTAGTCGCTGACTTTCAATATCTGTGGAAGTGAGCTTGAGATCGAGACGTAGACAGCGGCTGTCGTGACGATACCCAAAAGAACGAGTGCGAGAGCAAAGGCAATGAGCTTCTTCATAGTGGAGAAGAGTACCGATTCCTTCGCGAGAGCTCAACAGGAGCGAAGAAAGCGCGCCGTGTCAGGGTGCGCTTTCTTTGAACAGCGGTTATCGAATTGTTCTATTGTTGCCGCGAGACGGAGTCACGCTTTCGACGTCTGGTGTCTTGATGCTTTTCTCTTCGGGTCTTTTCAGGCTGCTGCAGACAGGCTGGTCCTGTAGGCAGGTGTTCATCTCCTTTGTGCAGGTCCGAACGAGTGCAGTAAGGAGGCTGTCGATCGCGCTGTAGTCACCCTTACTGCTGCGGTCGGAGCGTCGATCTCGTGAGCTTGACGATGCCAAGCTGGCGTTGCGGCCCAAGCAGATCTGACGGTTGCCAGCTAGAGTTGCGCGGCGTCCTGCCGCCATCAGTTCTTCGTTGGCGGCCTGAAGCTGTTGTTGCAGGTTCTGTTCGTCGAGCATTTGTCCCTGCTGGTATTCCTGTAGAAGTCGTGCGTTCTTCTGTTGAACCCGTGTCTTGTCGTTATAGAGGTTTGTTAAATCATCTTGAGCTTTCTGGATAACGGCTTGGTAATCTTCCGCAACGCTCGACTCAAGAGCTTGAAGTCGTTGCATGACCGACGCCCGTTGTTTTTCGATCATGGCTATTTGGTCGCGAAGGGTGCCTTCGAGGTTTGCGAGTTCTCGCTTTTTGGTCGCAATCTGATTGATCGCATTTTTGCCCTCGGCCGAAGCTCCGTTTAAGCACTCGTTCATGAAAGCCATATAGTTGAGCTGTTGCGTTCGTGCCGTAAGCGCGGACGAGCGTCTTGCTTGGCCGGCAAGACGGGTGCTCGAGCCGACGTTTTTCTTTTTCTTGGCATTTTGAAGACGAATTTTTTCCGTCTCTTGATATTTGCGTTCCGCGGCTCCACGGCAGGTTGTTTGAAGGCTGTCCTCAGCCTGCGCGACGGCGGCCTCCGCCGTGCGCGCGTCCTGGCGCATCTTAATGTAAACCGCGTCCATCTCGTCGTAGGCCTTTTGGGCGTCCTCGAAGGTTTGCTGTTGACTGCTTTTGATTTTCTTCATGCCGTCTTCAATGGATTTCGTGATTTCTTTTGATCTCTTGGAGACAGCGGCCTCAAGCTCCTCTTGTTCGTCTTGAACTTCACGCATCTTCGCTGAGGCTTTCTTTTTACTGTCGGCTTGGTCTTTAAGAAGTTCATCCAAAGTTTTCTTGGCGTCTTTGCGATCGCCTTCGGCGTTGCGCTCTTCTTCGCGGTAGTCGCGGGTCGGTTGAAAGCGCTCAAGGCCGGAGCATCGATTGGCGAGAGCTGTATTGCAATACTCATCGTCGCTCATTTCATCCGCTTCGATCAGGCTTGCGACCTCTTCGTCCGCCTTCTGACAGGTGAGAAATGTCGTCCAACATTTGGTGAGGTTTGATTGGTTAATTGTTCCGCAGGCAGCCTGCGCGTCGTCGTGTAGCTTGGTGAATCGAGTTTCGACTTTGTCGCATTGGTTTGTGTCGGTGCCGCTCAGTTGTTGGTTTAATCTTACGGTACAAGCGGCCTCACTCTCTCCTGGTAGGCGATTTTCTGTATTAGTACATAAATTTTGAGCGGTCTGTGCGGTGTTATTTTGAGAGGGTTGGCTATGAGCCGCAGATTGCAGAAAAGAGATTGCGAATAATGTTGTCGTAAATAAAAGAACTTGCTGTGTTGTTGGCCATTTGATCGACCCGCTCACGAAATCGACGGTCATTCTCACAGCTGTCATGAAGTTCGACAGAGTTTTTTCTGCTGAGAAGTGATTCATTCGAGTAAGCCCCCCGTAAATTGCGTTACACATCTTTCGAAACGCGCCTTTGCTATCCTACTTTATTTTAGGAGCAAGTGTGGTGCCGTTTCATGGCAAACCGTTTGCGAGTTCGACATAGGGCTGGTTGCAACGCCGAAATGTTTCAGAATGAGACGTTTGCCTAGGAGAAATTCTTTAGAGAAGAGTTTTGGGAGAAGCGTTTTGGGAGAAAGGCGTCTTGGGGGAGAAATAAAAAAAGGGCTTGTGGCGCTCATCGAATCATAGAGACCCATGTTATTTAAAGTGGGCAGCCATTTAGCGACTTCAGGCTTCTCAGATCCCGCAGGCTGAGCTTGCACACCATCACCAGGGACAGCTCCCTATTCTATAAACTTGTAGGGTCTCTTTTGTTCGGAGGCTAATGCCAACAAACCCACGCACAGAATACCAGAGCGGCAGCCGAAACATAGCGAGAAATCGAAAGTGTAGAGATGACTCGATCATTTTCTCCGCCCGTGCGTCATAAAAGATTGGACCTTTGGCGCATCGAGAGACGTTTTTCTTTTTCCGATGGATTTCTATGGCGCCGCATGCACTGCACGAGACACTTGACAAACTGGTTCCCTGGACAGCCTTTGTTTATGGGGTGGTCATGGTCTTCGTTTTCCAAAGTCCAATGCTTTTGAGGCTCGCTGAAACGCGGATTCCGGAACCACATCGCTCGCGCTTTCTCGCGCACATGCCACTTGCGTGGGTTTGTCTTTTTGTGGGCGGACTTTGGATTCTGCAAGATATTTGGGTTTCCTAACGAATTGAATTCGCCCCGGACTCTTTGACAGACTCCCACTGCGCTCTATAGTCTCGGCCGCGATGACGACCAGATCGACCAAGCCTACAAAGACGTCCGAGCGACCGAAGACGAAGCGTTCGTCGAAGTCCGTAAAGTCCCAACCTCAGGTTGAGGAGGGGCCGCAGCAACTTGGTTGGGGCGACTGGACGAAGTCTGTCGCGGCACCGACGACGGTTCCCGCTCTTCCTCCAATTAAACCCACCGCGTCTCCGGAGACTTCGGAGCCTCAACCAGAAGTTCAAACAGAAACCCGTTCAGACAGTCGTCCAGAGCCGCAGGTTTTAACGGTCGGAGCTTTGAACAAACTGATTCGCCGTAAGTTGGAGGGCGAGTTCTCCGTTGTATGGTTGAAGGGCGAGATTTCAAATTTCAAAGCGCATCCGTCGGGCCATTTTTATTTCAGCTTAAAAGATAAAGACGCTCAGGTCAGTGCGGTCATGTTTCGCGGCTACAATTCGCAGCTTCGCTTTCGTCCCGAAGACGGAATGGAAGTCGTCGTGCGCGGTAAGATCACGGTGTATGAACCGCGCGGCAACTATCAGATCATGTGCGAAACGATGGAGCCGGTGGGGGCGGGGGCGCTGCAAA
Source organism: Bdellovibrionales bacterium (assembly GCA_034002335.1). GTDB lineage: Bacteria > Bdellovibrionota > Bdellovibrionia > Bdellovibrionales > JAMPXM01. The sequence goes on from JAVFAU010000013.1 coordinate 11,782, forward strand.
AAGCTTTCGAGCAGTTAAAGCGGAAGCTTCAGTCCGAGGGCCTATTTGATGAAGCCCGCAAGCGCGCGATTCCTCAGGTCCCCAAACACATTGCACTTGTGACTTCACCCTCGGGCGCGGCGGTTCGCGACATGCTTAATGTGCTTGGGCGTCGTTACCGGGCCGCGCGTATTACGATCGTTCCGTGTTCGGTGCAGGGCGTTCGTGCAACACGCGAGATCGTCGAAGCGATCGGCTTAGCCAACCGTTTGCACGATGTCGATGTGTTGATCGTCGGGCGAGGTGGCGGTTCCATAGAAGACATGTGGTCGTTTAACGAAGAACCGGTGGCGCGGGCGATTGCCGCAAGCCGTGTTCCCGTGATCTCGGCTGTCGGGCACGAAGTCGATTTTACGATCGCTGATTTCGTCGCCGATCTCAGGGCGCCGACTCCTTCGGCGGCGGCCGAGCTTGTGGCGCAGAATGCGGCGGACCTCGTGCAGACAATTATTCGTCTCGAGCGAGGTCTCACGCTTGCGGGAATGACGCGAATTCGTCACCTGCGTGAGCGTGTAAGGCTGTCTCAGCGCTTACTCGTGGACCCGCGTCGCCGTATTGAAGATGCGATTCTTCGTTGTGATGATCTTACGGAGCGTCTCGAACGCGCCATCTACGAGAACCTTGATCAAACAAGAGTATTGTTCGAAATGGCTGAAGAGCGTTTAACGCATCGTTTGCAGAGGCGGCTTGAGGTGGTTCGTTCGCGCTTTCTCCGCGCGGCGACCCTGCTCGATGGGTTGAGCCCTCTTAAAGTTTTAGATCGTGGGTATGGTTTGGTGACATATCAAGGCCGGGCTCTGGTGCAAGCATCCGATGTTCGCCCGGGAGATACCGTTTCGATTCGATTGGCCAAAGGCGCCATCGAGGCATCGGTATCGCGGATTGAAAAATAAAATGAAAGGGAAGTGCGAATGGAATTCGAAAAGAAATTAAAACGCCTCGAGGACATCGTCGAAAAAATGGAGTCGGGCGAACTATCTCTCGATGACTCGTTGAAGCTTTTTGAAGAGGGCGTCTCGCTTTCTCGCGACTGCCAGTCGCAGCTTTCCTCGGCGGAAGAAAAAGTTAAGGTGCTGCTGTCGGTCGACGATGACGGCCGCGCCGAGACGCGCGATTTTGAACTTGATTCCGCGGACGAGGAATAGAGGTTGTTCCCATGAGTGATACCATCAAACGAACGCTTTCTGTTTCGGACGAAACACTGGCGAAACTTGAAAGCGAAATGGAGCATTCGGCGAAGACGGTTTCAGGAGTCTTGAATCATCTCTTTCAAGAAGACGATGAGCGCGCGGAGGGCTGGGTTCGCCTCAATCAGTCGATGCGGTATTCGCTCCTGCAAGACGGAGCAAAGCGCTTTCGCCCTGTGCTGGCTCTCTTGACGGCTGATGCATTGGGTGTGGAGCGCGAACAGGTGTTGCCCTTTGCCGCGGCGGTTGAGTGTGTTCACACCTACTCGTTGATCCATGACGACTTGCCCGCGATGGATAACGATGATTTTCGTCGCGGTCTTCCGACCAATCACAAAAAATTCGACGAGGCCACGGCGATTCTCGCGGGTGACGCTTTGCTCTCGGATGCTTTCGGTATCATCGGTGAAGCCTATATCGAGAACCCGGGAGCCGCGGTTCGCGTACTTGTCGAATTATCAAAGGCGGTCGGTTCACACGGCATGGTCGGCGGCCAAGCGATTGATATCGCCGCTAAGTCGAAAGCCGTGGACATCGAGGACCTTCGTCTTTTGCATCTTCTTAAGACGGGCGCGCTCATTCGAATATCGGCGGTAGGCGCTGCGGTCGTCGCGGGTGCTGACGAAGAGCAGATCGAGGATCTTTCGGACTACGCGTCCGCGCTTGGACTCGCATTTCAAGTGGCGG
>JAVFAU010000014.1:0-13684 GCA_034002335.1 Bdellovibrionales bacterium
CAGGGACGCGGCCCGTTCGAGCGCATGATGTCGCGATTCTTCAAGAAGAAAGAAGCCGAGTCTCGACCAACTCCAAAATCATTGCAGATGGTTTGGGGCGCCAATCACAACTACTTCAATACGGAATGGCAATCGAGCGACGCTTGGGGCTGCACGGGCGAGCCAACACATGAAGCTTTATTTGATAGCTCTTCGTACCTCTCGAAGAAACAGCAAGACATCGCATCGCACTCGATAACGGCGTTCTTCCGCGCTCATGTCGGCGCGAAAGCAGATCCTAAACACGCCCAACTCTTCGACAGCGCCAATCCTGTGCCCGCGAAACTCGCCGGCATCACTCGCATCGATCGCGACTACATGTCTGGGTTCGATCTCTCACAAGCTCTGTTGGCCGAAGACTTCTCGCGACAAGTCGGACGCAGCACTTACGGTATCGAAAACGCCGATGCCGGCATCAAAATCAAACACGAATCAGGGGCGACACCTCCGGTTGGCGATATTCGCTGGGAAACCCCAAGCAAAGGAAACTTCTTTCAAACGAACTTTGCCGAAGGCGGACTCGGCAACGGCAAGGACGTTTCCAAGTTCAAGTTCCTCGACTTCCGAGTCGGTCGCTGGTTGCCACGCGAACCCGACTTCGAACTTAAAACTTCCGTTAACTTCAGCGTACAGCTTGTTTCCGAAGACAACAGCGTTTCAAGCCTTGTTGAAATCGCACCCCATTCGGAGCTCTTCGGACCACCGCATGCGTTCACCGATCTCACACAGACCGTTCGCATTCCGTTGACTGAATTCAAGAATATCGACCTGCAAAAGGTTCGCGGCGTTCGCTTTGTGTTTAACCAAACACCTTCAGCGAGAATTCGCCTGGCTCATATTCGCTTCGGCTCAAGCATCGACGCCTCATCGACGCCTAAATCTTTCGATAAATCCCTAAACGGGAACGCCCTCTTCTTACTCGATCAACCAGACGCTGAAGACGAAGAAGGCACTGAGGAAGAATTGAAAAACTACCTGGCGCCAGAAGAGGAAGAGTACGAGGAAAATGCGGAAAACGAACTCAATAATCCGGTCAACAACACACCGACCGAACCCGCAACGTGGATTCGCACGCAATCCGTTACGACAAGCCGTCAACTAAGCGGCACGTCCGTCGGCGTTCCAGCCGTTGAAATCACGGTTCAGACGGCGTCGCCTGGGGGATTCCCGGCGACAGGCGACCTGCCCGTTCTGAACATCGCGAATTATCGTTTTCCTGTTTCTCGCTATCCTTCTTCTGGTCGCTTAAACACCCTGACTTTCTCGATTCCCGAGAATGTCTACCGGGATCTTCCAGCCAAAGGCCGGGCCCAGGTGCAGTACGGCATAAAAAAGCCTTCTCGCATTTGGACGCTTCCCGAATTTACGAAAACCTATCAAAATACTAAGGACGCCAAGAAAACACGCGATACCGATAACTAAAGCCTCTCGACCATGGTGCCGAGAGATAGAGATCGATATCTCAAGGCACCAGAGGTCACAATGCCCGTTCGATTTTTAAATGGAAAACCCGCTAGCGTCGTCACGGCCTTCATCGGCCTGTCTTTATTCTTCAGCCTGCAGGTGAGTTTCGCCGCGTCTTCCGACAACGGCCACACGGCGCCTGTCCACGCCAACGACCAGCTCGCTCGGAAAATCCGTCGCGACGTCGCCAGCGAGAATCTGAAAACAATTTCGACAAAAGAATCTGAATCCGAGAACGTTCTCGTTGTTCAGAACACAAATTCCGACAGTTTTCTTGTCGAGCAAAGAAATGAGCGCATCGTCGAACCTCTAGAAGACGAAGTCCCATCGCTTCCACTTAAGCCTCAAGCTCAACCCCAGACCGCCGCCGTCGAGAGCGAGCCCGTAGATCCGATCGCGCCCTCCGTCATCACGTCGGAACCCTCACCTGGGTCGCGCAGCCTTGCCGCGGAAAGCGACGAAACTTCACCGGTCACACCAACGGTCAATGATGGCGTATCGAGCGAGCAAGCCCTGAGCTGGCTCGTGAACGGCAACAAACGCTACGTCAAACAATCGTTCCGCTCCGATGGAAAATCGCAGTCTGATCGCAAGCGCCTTGAAAAAACAGAAAAGCCGCACTCCATAGTTCTCGCCTGCTCCGACTCACGCGTTCCACCCGAAGCTGTATTTGATCAGGCATTGGGAGAGATTTACGTCGTAAGGACCGCTGGCGAAAGTCTCGACGCCGCTGTCATCGCCAGCCTTGAACACGCCGTTAAAACACTCGAGCCAAGCCTGCTTGTCGTCATGGGGCACACTCGCTGCGACACAATTCGCGCCGCCGTCGAGACACCGCTCAACGATTCCGCCGGCAGCGCCGCACTCGACCAACTGCTGGCCGATATTCGTCCGCGTCTTCCAAAGCGATCGGTTTCAAGCCAGCCCGCAAAGCACGACCATTCTCACGACTACGAAATTGAGTCGTCCGCCAACGCTCAAGGCATCGCGACTGATCTCGTCACTAGGTCCGAACTCATCCGTACAAAGGTCGAAAGCGGAAAGCTTCTCATTAAGCCGGCTCTCTACTACATGGACACGGGCCTCGTAAAATTCTACTAATCGCGATTTGAAGACGACCTTCAGAAAATCATGAACGCGCGCGAGACATATCGTCTCAATTCGGCCCTCTGTTTTCCGGACCTTGTTTTAAAACGAACGGTCGTGCTATTTTCAGAGCATGGCTGAAGTGAAACGAAAAGGCCTCGCCACACGTTCACAGATTCTCGAGGTCGCTCTAGGCATAACATCTCGCGAAGGGCTCTCCGGTTTGACCATCGGCGAACTCGCAAAAGCCGTTGGGATGTCGAAGAGCGGGCTATTCGCCCACTTTCGCGGTAAAGACTCCCTTGAACTCGCCGTACTCGAAGCAGCCGTCGAACGTTTCATCGACACCGTCATGAAACCAGCCTTCCAAAAACCTCGCGGCGAAGACCGCATTCGGGCTCTCATAAAAAATTGGCTTCGGTTCATCAACGGCTCCGATAAACTGCCTGGCGGCAGTATCCTTATTGCCGCTTCGGTCGAACTGGATGATCGTCCTGGTCCGCTAAGAGATTTCGTGCAGAAAGCACAGCAAGATCTCATCTCCAACATCGAACGAGCCGCTCGCATCGCCGTCAACGAAGGTCATTTTCAACGAAACCTCGACTGCGAGCAATTCGCCTGGTCCCTCTACTCATTCGTCTTGGGATATCATCATTTCTCGCGCATGCTTGAAGATCCAAAGGCCGAGTTGCACTTGATGCGATCCGTGCGAGGTCTTCTCGACTTCGCCAAAACCGGTGCGGATACAAACGCTCTCGGCAAAAACGCTCGTACACGAGCAAACGAAAAGAAGAAACGGAACCAAACAACTAAACGAACAGTGAAATATCGCACTTCGAACCAGAAGACGCGATCAACAGGGGGATAAGCGGTGGAGTCGTTACACGGAATTCTAACAGAAGGACTCGGAGGTCTTTCGACTGGTCTATGGATCGGTATCACAGCTCTACTAGCCGTGATACTTGGCTACACGGGAGCACCATTTCTCCTGTGGACGGTGTTCATCGCTCTGGCCGCGTTCGGCTTCGGCGCTTCCACACCGGTTCTTGCCGCCGTCGCTGTTATTTTGGTCGTATTCAACGTTCCGGCACTTCGCAGAACTTTGATTTCGGGCATCGCCATGAAAGTTCTCGCTCCTATCATGCCCGCGATCTCAGACACTGAGCGCGTCGCGCTTGAAGCCGGAACCGTTGGGGCCGAAGGTGAACTCTTCAGCGGCCACCCAAACTTCAAGAAACTTATGAGCGAACCCTACCCAGACATGACGCCCGAAGAAAAGGCGTTCATCGACGGACCCGTCGAACGCCTTTGCGCCTCGATCGACGATTGGGAAGTATGGGAAGAGCGCGATATTCCGCCAGCCGCTTGGGACATCATCAAGAAAGAGCGGTTCCTCGGCATGATCATTCCAAAAGAGTACGGCGGCCTTGGTTTCTCGGCTCTTGCTCACTCGGAAGTCATCAAAAAACTCTGCTCACGCTCTGTTCCCGCTTGTATCAGCGTTATGGTTCCAAACTCGCTCGGCCCTGCCGAACTTCTCACGCACTACGGAACCGAAGAACAAAAGAAGAAGCTCCTCCCTCGTCTCGCGACAGGCGAAGAGATTCCTTGTTTCGCCCTCACCGAGCCGGGCGCGGGCTCGGACGCCGGTTCGATCTCCGCCGAAGGCATCCTCTTCAAAGGCGAAGACGGCAAGCTGTACATGCGCCTCAGCTGGAATAAACGCTGGATCACACTCGCTGCGATCTCGACCATTCTTGGTCTCGCATTCCGTCTGAAAGATCCTCAGAACCTCTTGGGCCAAGGCGAAGATCTCGGCATCACATGCGCTCTGATTCCGACAAATACTCCAGGAGTCGTCGTCGGCAAACGCCACGATCCGCTTGGAACTCCATTCTACAACTGCCCGACTCAAGGTAAAGACGTCGTCGCTTCAGTCGACACGATCGTCGGCGGCCTGGAAGGCGCCGGAAAAGGCTGGCGCATGCTGATGGAATGTTTGGCGGCCGGTCGCGGTGTTTCACTTCCCGCTCAATCGACAGGCGGCACCGCGCTTGTCACACGCGTCGTGAGCGCTCACGCTTCGATCCGCAAACAGTTCGGATTCCCAATCGGACTCATGGAAGGTGTCGAAGAGCCAATCGCTCGCATCGGCGGCTTCAACTACATGATCGAAGCCATGCGCAAATACACTCTTGGCGCGCTCGACAAAGGCATCAAGCCCGCAGTCACAACCGCGATGGCAAAATACAATGCGACTGAAATCGGCCGCAAAGTCATCAACGACGGCATGGACATCATGGGTGGAGCCGGCATCTCCCTTGGGCCTAAGAACTTGCTCGGCCACCTCTATATCGCGACTCCCATCGGCATCACGGTCGAAGGCGCGAACATCATGACACGAACTCTCATCATCTTCGGCCAGGGCGCGATGCGTGCGCATCCCTTCGCGTATAAAGAAGTCGATGCGATCGGCCGCAAAGATGTGAAAGCTTTCGACGAAGCCTTCTGGGGTCACGTCGGACACGTCATCCACAACCTCACTCGAGCGGTTGTGCTTTCTTGGACGCGCGCGATCTTCGCAAGCAGCCCGGTCAGCGGCTCTACGGCCCGCTACTATAAAAAGCTTTCGTGGGCATCCGCGACTTTCGCCATCATGTCGGATATCGCGATGGGATCTCTCGGAGGTTCACTGAAGAGCAAGCAAATGATCACGGGTCGTTTCGCCGACATCCTCTCTTGGATGTACATCGGAACATCGGTGCTTCGTCGCTATGAGGCGGAAGGGCGTCGCAAAGAAGACCTTCCTTTCGTTCACTACTCGATGAACCACGCGCTGTATGAAATCCAAAAGTCCTTTGATGGTCTTTTCGCGAATCTCTCGGTACCGGGACTCAGCTGGTTCTTTAAAACCTTTGTGCGCACTTGGTCGAACTTGAACGCCTTCGCGGGCGAAGCGAACGATCAACACGTCCACAAAATTGCGTCGTTGATTCTGGCTGATACAGAAGTTCGCGTTCGTCACACCGAAGGCCTGTACATTCCAAAGAACAACGTTGAACAACTCGGAAAGCTCGAAGAAACGTTCCGTGTCGTTAAACAAGCCGAAGCCATCGAACGCAAGATGCGCAAAGCGGTTCGCGAGAAGAAGATCCCTAAAGCAAAAGGACGGGCACTTATCGCATCGTCTCTCGAAAAAGGGATCATCACACAGGAAGAACACACCCTTGTGATTCGCGCGGAAGATCTGCGCAACGAAGCGATTCAAGTCGACTCTTTCACGCAAGAAGAGTTCCTTGGTCACTCGTCCAAGGGTACCGCCCATCTCGTAAGAGGTGGCGGAGCCGCCAACGCGACCGTCGCTTCCACTATGAAGTAAGGCCCGTTTCGGTTCTCTCAACCAATAAAAAAACCGGACTTCTCGTCCGGTTTTTTTATTTCTGCCTATATCTTCGCAATCAATTTCGCGTTAAAAGCAATCGCGCGAGAGATATGCCGCTTGGCCGGCGCGATCATAAACCTTCCAGTACGCCGCGTTCCCAGCGTCTTCAACCCAGACTTTGCGTGAAGCGCGAGTTGATCCAACAGAATCTCCCGCACCCGGAGCCGACTCCATCGCGCACTCTTTTGAAGTCGTCGCGAAACGCCCGCCACCATGAGAAGCCACGCTGCGATTCGCGGTCTGACCCGCACTCTTCTTAGACTTCTTTGCGACTTTACCGCCCTTGGCTTTGCCGTCTTTTTTCTTGCCGGCTTTCGCGGACTTTTTAGCTTTGTCTTTTTTGCCGGCCGCTTTCTCTTTTTTCGCGGCTTTTGTCGCCTTCTCTTTTTTGGGAGCGACCGCCGCTGCGGCAGGAGCTTCTTTCGTCATGCCCTGCTGTTGTGGCTCCACTCCAGGAGAAATCTCGGGAACCACGTCTTCGTGGGCTTGATCCGCAAATGGTTGATCAAGAGGAACATCCGTTGCGATATCCGAAAGCCCGAGATCATCTTCGACAGGAACTTCGCTTGCCGGCGCAGGGCCTTTTACAACTCCCGCTGCCACTGGCGCGGTCGGTAGTGCGGGAGGAACTTCCATGACAGAAGGATCAAAATCTCCATCACCCTCATCGATAAAAACATCCGCACTCAATGCAGGAACGGCGGCCAAGATAAACAGCGCCAATGTCGAAAATGCCAGCCAACGCATGAACATCTTCTGAAGAGACTGATTCGTTGATTCCATTTGGTTCATCACTTTAGACTCCTGCTAAAAATTAGCTCTCGATCTCTGTGTGAGATCGCTGTTCACAGCAATCTCCCGACATCGGTTCCATATCGGTCTTATCGGCTCATCCGACTGTCTCAATAAAGAGAGCCGCAGAAGACCAGACCATCGTCGCGCTCAACTTCCTATCTCAAAAACAGGACGCACATCAACCCGCCAAAGGCCCTGTTGATGAACAAACTGAAACACAGCCCCGTTCTCCACACTGATCGGTTGTTTCAATTCAGGATGGAAGTGATGCAAAAGTCGCCGTAGCAATCCGCCGTGTGTTGCCACGAAAATCCGCAAATGCACGTGCCCATCGTCAAGTGCCTGTAGCGCCAGGTCCGACATCGCCGCCAACGCACGATCTCGAACCTCACCCTTCGACTCACCGCCTGGAAAACGAGCCTGCCAAGAAGCCTTTCCCAAATCGATCCACGAAAGCCAGATCTCTTCGCCGTAATTCGCAACGAGCTCCTCACGCGTCATACCCTCCGCATGCCCCATGTGCGTTTCGGCAAATCGTGGCTCCTGCGGCACGTTCAAATTTCCAGAGATCCTCAACGCGATCCTGGCTGTTTCACGCGCTCGTTGCAGCGGTGAACTCACAAACCATTCCGTCACGCCGTCCTTGCGAAGCTCGTCAAAGTACAAGCGCAAAGCCTCCGCCTGCTGGACCCCCGTTTCATTCAACGGAATATCCGCACTTCCCTGCATACGGCCCGCGAGATTCCAGTCGGTTTCACCATGTCGAAACAAATAAAACTCAATCATAAGCCGCCCCAAAAAAGTTCTCTCACCTGCGCAGAGGTAAATCCCCCTTATGCTCGAAAGGCAAAGTGAACAAGCCGACACTCGCCGTACCGCTCACACGATAAGCAGCGCTTCCTTTGGTGATTGCCTCGAAAATAGAAGAAAACACTTCCGTGTATTTAAAAGAAACAGGGATTTCGACACGAGACACGGCGCGCGCCTTGAGTGTCGCAACCTTGTCGACCTCGGCCTGCGCGACCCGACGCCCTCCAAGTTCCAAGTCGTAGGCCAAACGATCCACGGTCAAAGACACACGATTCGGATTTTCAACATCGAGAGCGATAACGGCCGTGGCCCCATCCGCTTTAGCATCACGCACAAACACCGAGTGAATTTGAACTTTCGGCTCTTCCAACAACGCGGAAGTCACAGACGCGCAACCAGACAACCCCAGTATGCCAAACAGCCCGCCGAGCAGCACTCCACAAAAAATAACGCCAGGCCTCAACCAAAGAAACGCCATCAACACCAACCTTTCGCAACCCGCAGAATAACGAGGGCGCCTGACAGGGTCACGCCTCGACGAAAATTGTCACTCCGCAAACAATTCTCCACGTATGACCCAACACAGAGTCCGTCGCGAATGTCCCAAGACTTGCATGACACCGATCCGCCCGTCGTGCCGAAACCAAAACATCTCGGCCTTTCACATTTTCGGAGGAACCATGCTCGCAGTATCAAAGAAGAAATTGCTCGCTCTCTCCGCTGTCGCCGTCATCAGCTCCCTTCAAGTAGCCTGTACCGATCGAGAACTCGCCGCTGGTGCCGCAGGCGCCATCATAACGGCTGTCGTCCTTGATATCTCAAGCCGTCCATCGCCGCCGCCTCGCCCAAGTCGGACTTGCCGCATTCAAGAAGTCGAACGCGAAATCGTAACACGCGGGTACGATGGACGACCGCGCGTAACAAGAGTCTACGAGCGTGTCGATACATGCCATCAAGGTCGTTACCGCAACCTCGAGCTTGCGAAAATGAACGGCGGACTCGATATCAGCATCGCGGATCTCGCGGCTACATATCAGCTCGGAATGGACTCGGCCTCGAGATTCATTACCGCACTCACAGTCGCGAAATCCTCGACGGACGAAGCCGTCGTCACAGCCGCGCTCGCGGACATCGGTATCACGACCAATGATCTCCGTTCACTCGTCAACACCGGCGGCGACGCGCCGGCGGAAATGATCGATCGCATCGCTCAAAGTCTCAATCAAGACCCTGAGCTCACGGCTGCAATGGTTGGTAAAATTCTGACGACTGTACGCGAACAACAAGCCGCCAGACACCAAGGCGACGGAACCTATTGATTAAGGCGTTTCGGTTCCCAAAAGAACCGAAGTCACTTTTTCGCGCAGCAAGCTTAAACTAAACGGTTTCGGCACAAGCCCTTGGCTCCCAAGGGTTTCCGCTTCATCGGGCTTCAAGTCAGAAAAGCCCGTCAACAAGAAGACATGAGGCGGTGTCGTTTCGTAAACACCGCGAATGCGCTTCAAAAGCTCGACGCCATCGCCACCTGGCATTCGCACGTCGCTCAATATGACATCTGGACCCTCTTTAAGAGCAATATCGTAAGCTTCACGGCCATTACTAGCTGTGTAGACAGTCGCGCCCAACAAGGTGAAATCGTCGAACAGAATTTCACGAAGATCTTCTTCATCGTCGACAATCAGAATTTTGTAACCGTTCAATTTAGCCAGGTTTCCGGATCCCATGATTTATTGTGACCCGAATTGTAATCATCTTACAAGGGAGCCCGTCACAAATTCACAAAGATAGGCGCAACCTCGATCTTCTTACTAATCACCTTCATCGAGTACAGCTGCTCCAAAAGATCCGCCCAGCGCTCAGATCGCATCGAGCCGAGCGTTACGTTCTCTTTTGACTCAATCAGCGCCTTTTGGGCCTCCCACATTTCTTTCATCGAGGCGAGGTCGATTGACGGGTTCAACTCATTCATTTTGGCGTGTGCCTCATCCGGAGACTCTAGGTACAGCTTCCATCCCGCACGTACCGCCGAAACGACATTTTTCACAAGCTCCGGCTTATCCTTGAGAATGCTCGCACGGGTCACAAGAACCGTCGTGTAAGGATTAAACCCGCTTTCAGCCACAAGAAAGGTCTTCACTTTCGTTCCACGCTTTTGAGCCAACAAAGGCTCCGACGTGACAAAGCACTGCTGCGAATGATTTTTATTGCTTAAGAAGTTAGAAATCCCTCCAAGATAGGGCACGATCGCGGCCTTCATTCCATTGGCGTATTTCCTTTGTAGAAAAAGCGCGTAAGGCAGCCCTTTTTGCATCGCGATCGTCCCGCTGCTTTTGAAGACGTCACCGAGCGATTCAAAACCGCGATCGGCCCGTGTCAAAATGCCCTGAGGGTTCGTTTGATAAACGGCATAAAGCGCCACCACGTCGCTCCCGCGCACGCGTGAAACAAGAATCTCGTCACCACTTGCAATGCCAAAGTCGATCTGGCCCGCTGCGACCATCTGGACAACAGGAGTTCCCGCTCCTCCTGGCTGTATCTCGAATTCGACCCCGTGTTGCTTATCGAGCTGAGCGATCTGTGCCGCATAAAAACCGCCAAACTGGGGCTCGGGTTTCCAATTGAGAGCCAGACGCACTTTTTCGGGAGTTGCCGGCTTTTCCGCATGTGCCGCGAAAAATGGAGAACACATAACAATGCCGAAGATCAACGATGGCACAAATGAACGTGCGACCGAACACGGCGAAAATATTTTCGAATTTTGATTTCTCTTCGACATACTTCCCTCCGAACAAAAACGCCCTTCGCTCAACGTCGCTCCATGTACCAAGACTGAAGCGCGCGACGCGAAACAAGATCGATGCAAAAAACCAAAACTAAACCAAACACCGAAGACAAAAGCACGGCTGCAAATACTTTGTCCAATCGTTGTTGCGTTCGTGCCGCATCCACGACCTCACCTAAACCGCCACCCGCTATGAACTCTCCCACAATGGCGCCGATCACGGCCAGTCCGCTCGCAATTCGCAGTCCACTCATAATCGCTGGCAGCGCGGCTGGCAGTTGAAGTTTCAATAAAGTTTCAATTCGAGATGCGCGATGAAGCTTGAACAAGGCAAGCAACGCCGGATCGGTGCCCTGCAGACCGAAAACGGAATTCGCGATGACCGGAAAAATCGAAACAATAAAAGCGCTCGCGACAACCGTCGGCTGTCCGAAGCCGAACCAAATCACAAGCACGGGAGCAAGAGCGATGATCGGCACCGTCTGAAAGAAAACCGCGTACGGCAAAAACGCTTTCTTCAAAAACTCAGACAGCGAGAACACCACGGCAATCAAAACACCACACACAAAACTCAAACCCAGACCGATCAAAGCCGCGATCGCGGTCGAGCCCAACCCAAACATCAATTCCGCGCGGTCCACATACAAAGACGCAAAAACCTCACTGGGAGCGGGCAATAAAAAGCTCTCGACCACGCCCACCCTCACAAGGGCCTCGAACAAACAAGAGATCACGACCAACAAAAGCAACGGCGGCCAAAAACGTGTCCAGAAATGCTTCACGACGCCCCCTCTTCGCCTTCGCGAAAACGAAGCTGTAACTCCCGAACTTCCTGAGCGTACGCAAGTGAGGCTCTCGTATGTTCGTCTCTTTCATCACCCAAACTCGAAACACGATCGACCAAAATGCGAGCGGGCCGTTGTGACAGAACGATTTGGCGCTCCGCCAAAAATGCGGCCTCCGACATGGAATGCGTCACAAATACGACCGTCATTCGGGAAGCCTTCCAAAACATGCGCAAATCTTCTTGCAAACGAAACCGCGTCACTTCATCGAGAGCGCTAAACGGCTCATCCATTAAAAGAATATGCGGCTGCGTTACCAACGCCCGCGCAATGGAAACCCGCATCTTCATGCCGCCCGATAATTGATGCGGCATTTTATCAAGCGCTCCCCCAAGACCGACGCGTTCAAGAGCTTGTCTGCTTAATTCCGTATGATCACCGGACGTTCGTTCGAGCTCCAAAGGCAGTCGAACGTTTTCAATGGCCGAACGCCATGGCAGCAAATGTGGATCTTGAAAAACAAACGACACCCGCGTGTTTTCACCGTGAGATCCTCGAACTCCGTCTTCGCCGCCGATTTTAACCCGTCCGGTGTCGGGCGCTTCGAGTGAGGCGATCATCCTGAGGATCGTCGATTTGCCACAGCCGCTCGGCCCCAGAAAGGCCACGAACTGTCCTTCTGGTATTTTCAAATCAAGGCGCGGAATAACCAGGCCGGCTCCTGCTAAACCGGCTCCTTCGCCATAACTCTTGCTGATTTGTTCGAGCGAAATCGCAGGCATTTTCGCCTAGCAACCAGCCGCGTTCTTCACGGCGGTTTCTGTTTTGGGCAAAGCCGATGCCAGTTTTTTTACAAGGTCCGCATCTTCTGGTTTGGTGCGAGAACCATAGCGCCCAATCACCTGTCCTTCGGAATCGATCAGGAACTTTTCGAAATTCCACTTGATCTCGCCCTTATAGGATTCTCCCGCGTCCTCGGTAAGAAACTTGTACACCGCTTGTTTGGAGGCTCCACGTACCGACCCCTTGTCGAACAAAGGAAACTTCACATTGAAGTTCACTTCACAAAAATCTTTGATTTCCTTGTTCGTTCCCGGCTCCTGTTTTCCAAAGTCATTCGACGGAAAACCAAGTACCACGAACCCACGATCTTTGTACTTGTCGTACAATGCCTGTAGTCCTGCATACTGCTTTGTAAAACCGCAGCGCGACGCCGTGTTCACAACAAGTGCGACTCGGCCACGGTACTCATCCAGCTTCGTGTCTTTACCTTCGATGTTTTTTACTGAGAAATCGTAGAATCCTTTGGGCCCAAGACCAGCGTCACAAACGCCGGCCGCACCCGCCTCGGAGACCGCGAACAAGGTCAGAGCCATACTCGCGATACTGGCAACACCGAAAAACACCACCGAACGCACTTTAAAAGCCATCGAAGTCGTCATATTCAATTTCCCCCAAGGACGGGGGAATTGTAACAAACTCGAGCAATTAAGGAAGCTTCTCCGCAGCATCACGCAAGGCATTGAGCCATGGTTTCGAAACAGCCGACCACTCGGTCGCACGTTCCTTCGCTAAATACGGCGCCAACCGCTCTCCGGCTACCAGAACCGAGCTGACCGCGGCCAGATCAAGTTCCTTGCTGTCCTCTGAGCGCGTGTAGAACCCGAGTTCAGGTCGATAAAAACGTGCGTTCATCGCCGAGAACAAATCGATCGCGGAAGTTCGGTAAATATTGGCCGAAACCGTATCCGCCGCGTCCAACAAAGCCCGAATCACAACCGTCTGATCGTGGATATCCGGCACCCCAGATGCGCCCGACACGGTTTCAGTCTTCGCATCATAGCTGTAGAGCGGACGAACCAACCCATCTGCCCCAATGGTCTCGCTCGATAAGAAGTTTGCAAGAGCCATTACCAAGAGTTTTAAATCTCCCTGTGCCTCACGCAGCTGATCTACAGGACGCACGCCTTGTGCATCTCTCTCACGAAGAATCGCCGCTCGTGTGTTCAAGGCCTGTTCCGACATTTTCAAGAACTCGACGACCGACGAAAGGAACCTTGCCACATCGGCCACTTTCGTTTCCGTCGCTCTTTTTCCATCAACAACATCAAAAATGACCGCGAGCGCCGTCTGCTGAGAGGCGGATTCCGAAAACCACTGCAATTTGCCATCGACTCCGATCAACGCGACAGCCGAAGACGCCTTCGTCAAGTTCTGCATGATGTTCGCGGCGCTTCCGAGTGTTGCCGCAAACATCAGATCCTTAGGAAATAGCTGTTGATCCACGGCTTCTTTAGGAAGATCCGAAATATAATCGGCCAAATTCGTCGATCCAAGATGCCTGTCGTACTTCGTTCTCTGCCAATCACGAAGCTGATACGCCATGAGCGTGAGTCCACGCAAAAGCTCCGCCTGTCCTCCCACGCTCACATGCATCTGCGTACTTCGGCCACTTCCAACAACCGAACTGACGACATTCTC
>JAVFAU010000015.1:0-13583 GCA_034002335.1 Bdellovibrionales bacterium
CAAGCATGGGTTGCTCGGTTTCTGTCGGGCCCATGTGGTCGAGAAAAACGAAGGGGCCGATATGACGTCGTTTGATTTCGCCACGAGCAAACGGAATGACCCTTCGCACCTGGATGCCGCCTAGTTCGTGAAGGCGGGCATCGATGAGGGTTGTTTGTTGAGTCGCGGCCGTCGAGTTTTGGGGCGTATCTGAATTCGATTCGTTATTCGATTCGTTGTTTGATTCCATACGCCCCAGCTTAAACTAGAGAAGCATCATAAGCGAGTTGAAGTCGTTCGAAATTTCTTGTTGCAAACGCAGGCGCTCGTTTTCATCGCTCGTAACCGAGTCAGACATCATCGGGACCTCGATCCAAACCGTGTCGAGAAGTTGGCGGCTAACCTTATAAACGTGAGTTTGAATTCGCGTCACAAGATCCGCGAGCATTTGTTCGCGTGCGGGTGTTAAGCGGCCTTTCTTGTCTTTCGCTTGGATCATCGCCTTAAGGCCCGCGATATCCTGAGCGATCATTGTCGATGTCGAAGTTTGAAGGAGTGTTTTTGAAACGTCCTTTGTGCGCGACGAGTCCGATAAGAGGCTTGCGATCGACTTTTGATAAGAATCGATGAACTGCTTGGCTCCTCGGAAGAAGAATCCGTTGTTCGTATCCATGAAGTAGCTACGGACGTCCGCATTGGCCGATCCGATGATGACATCGTCGCCGAGGATGTTCACTTTCGAGTGAAGGGAAAGTGCGGGTTGTCCGGGCGAAGTTTGATGTTCGTAGATACGAATACGCGCTTTTCCCGGAGAACTGCTGCTCTGGGCTTTTTCAAGAAGCGCTTTGAGTTGGTGCCGCGCGAAGAAGTTGATCACGTTCAGGTCCGTTGTTTCGACGGAATTCGTTACGATCAGGATATCGACGTTGCGGCAGTCCCATGAGCCGTTGAACATGGAGCCAAGCGCGATCATGAGGTTGCCAGGGAAGAGAACGTACCCTTGATGAAGGATGACGTATTTTTTCTGCTTCGAATCGTACGAGGTCTTGCATGCGTTGCGAAGCCCTTGGGTCCAAAGGCTATGAATCGATTTTCCGTTCTGAGTATCGCGATCTTGTACGGAACCATAAATACGTTTTTCGGCGCCGACGGCGTCTTTGCGATTGAACGGAACGTTTTCGATATACGTCAGAAGCATTGAACGAACGTCCTGAGGGTCGAGCGCATCGGATACGGCGAGAGGTGTTGGGCGATAGTCGTTTCGGTAGATCGCCGCGTTCGTCTTCATGTTTTCGATCGCCTCGTCCATGCGCTGTTGAACGGAGCTGTGCGGAAGCGTCTTAAAGGTGTTGCCGACGCAAGAGTCGTAGGAAGCGAACTTCTCTTGTTGCGCTTTTACGTTTTGGCAAAGGCCCATCGCGGTTTTGGCTTGATCGAGGTTTTTCAACATGTCGTTCGGAGCGTGTTGGCGAATCTCTTTGAGATCGGCGGTCATGGCGCGGAAGTCAAAGAGGCGATCGAAGGACTTGCCGACGGCGTTATCGGCTTTCTTCAAGCGAACCCACATGTCCGTGTCCATGAACGTGTACTTAGCCGTGAGCTTGCTTGGTTGCGTGTGATACGAGTCTTCGATGTTGCGGCCGCCAAGTTGGACGACGAGATCGTCTGCGACCAAGAGTTTGTGGTGTGTGAAGTCAGTTAAATGCTTCCAGTCCATTTTAGCCGCGCTGTTGCGTTCGCGTTCAACAGGCAATGTGGAAGATAGGATTTGGTAGATTGGGCCGACTTGCTCGCCGTACAGCGAGAAGGCGAGGGCGAGTTTGATTTTAGATTCGAGGCTGCCTTTGAACTTCGCATCGAAGACAAGGCGACCGAAGTCCTTGAGCTGTTCAACTTCATCGGCACTCGGAGCTGACCCGCCTGACGCAAGAGATTTGGGGTCGATATCGCCGCCGGCGAAGACCGCCGTTTGAATGGCGCCTGCGTGCTTTGAATAGAGGCCTGAAAGGAAAAGCCCCATGAACGTGCTCGAGAGGTTTGAAATAGAGCCGCCCAGAGTTTTGGAAGTGGGTTCTTGCTGAAAGAAGGCTTCAAGCGCGGCGAGCTTTTCAGTCGAACAAGCGGTGATGCCAGCCGTTTTGGCTGGAGCGCCACAGTAAGAAGAAAGGAAGTAAGCGTCTTTCATAACCTCGCGGGTCGGTCGGTTGAAGAGGCGAACTTCGATGCCGCCGCCGCGACTTGACTTCGCGCCCTCGCGCTCAAGTGCCGAGAGAAGATCGAGGTGTTTGTAGTTCGTGTGGTAGTCCAGAAGAAGCTTTACCCGAACGCCACGCTGTGCGGCCGCGATCAATTCTTCGGCCAAAACCGAGGAACTGTGATCGTTGGAGAAAATGTAATACACAAGGCGAAGGCTTTTTTGGGCGCCGCGAATGGTTTCGAGCTTTGAGGCGAAGGCCGCGTCGTTGTCGGTGATGACTCGAGCCGCGTCGATGCTTAAGGCGCCGCTCGTTGAATCTGCCAGGATCTCTTTAACCGTGAGTTCTCCGGTCTCAAACGGCCCCCAGCCGGCATGGGCTGGTGCAATCGGGGCGGCTACTGCGGGAAGAGTCAGAGTCAGGGAGAGTAGGGCCGCCGAAACTTTTTGCATGTACATGCGAATCACTCCGTAGTTTGAGGGTTTGAGACATGGCTGGCTGATCGAGGTGAGAATGCGAAGATGACGAGAACCTGACGGCGGAGCAACTCCTATGCCGTTTGTCTTAAAAATTACGGTCTTTTTGGGGCTGTATGCTTTCCGTTTTACACACTGAATCGGGTGTTTCTGTAGAGAAGGCCATCGTGACAAACGAAATTCCAATCATTATCGTGTGGGGATGGCGACACAAATTCAGCCCGCAGTTTTTATCGGTCACGGTAGTCCAATGAATGCTCTCGGCGAGCGTGAAACGAAGCAAGCCTCTCCGACTCCTCAAGCATCGTCTTTTGTCAGGTCGATGCGAGATCTCGGAGACCGTCTAAGGGCGCGCCAGCCTCGTGCGGCCATCGTATTTTCGGCTCATTGGGAAACAGATGGGCTCCAGGTGCTTGCGGCCGAGCGTCCTCGCACAATTCATGATTTCTATGGATTTCCGCGCGAGCTGTTTGAGATCTCTTATCCCGCTCCGGGAGAGCCGAAACTCGCGGCAAAAGTATTGGAGCTTCTTCAGTACGAAGACGCCATTTCGACCGTTCATTGGGGCTTGGATCATGGCGTTTGGGCTGTTATGCGCCATCTCTGGCCCGACGCGAACTTGCCGATTGTGATGGTCTCGTTGGCGCGACGCCTTGATCCGGAAACACATTTTCGAATTGGTCGTCTCTTGAAGCCGTTGCGCGCGGACGGTGTTTTGATTTTGGGGAGCGGTAACATCGTTCACAATCTCAAAGAGATGGACCGAGTCACCGATTCATCGCCGTATCAATGGGCGCTGGAGTTTGATACTCGTATTAAGCAAGCACTCGAGGAGCGAAATGAAGCGTTGTTGATTTCGGCATCGCGAGCGAGTGATCTGGCGGCGCGAAAGTCCGTTCCGACGCGCGAGCATTACCTGCCGCTAATGCCGGTTCTTGGTGCGACGGATCCCGAAGAAAAACCCGAGTTTCTGATGGAAGAAATCCAAAACGGATCGATTTCGATGCGTTCCGTGGTGTACGGCCTGTGAGTGGCCCCGCGCCGATCAAGGGACCGATTCTTGTTGCGGCTGTCGTTATCGAACGCGACGCCGTTGGCATCGATCGCGGCATCGCGGGCGGTATTCAAGGTGATTCTCATGATGTAGAGATCCTAGTCGCCAAACGCCCGGAGCATCACAAGATCGCGGGCGGGCAGTGGGAGTTTCCCGGCGGTAAAGTCGAAGCGGGTGAAGAGCCGGTTCAGGCCGCTATTCGTGAAATTCGCGAAGAGCTTGGGGTCGAAATCGAAATCTCAAAATGCCTAGGGGTGTTTTCGCATGTCTACGAGACCCAAATGGAGGCGGCGGTGCATATCGTGCTTGTCGTATATCAAGCACGTCTTAAAGAACGGGCGAGTGCCGAGTTTGTTTTGAACGATACGGCCGAAGTACGCTGGGTTTCAAAGAAAGAGCGGCCTGCTCTTGAGTTCGCGGCCGCTGATTTTGGAATCGTCGATCTTGTTTGGCCTCGCTAAGAGGGCGCGCTGTATTGTACGGAGTTTAGCTACGGCGGGAAAGACTGCGGACGATCGCGCACGCGACCATTGTTTTAACGAAATCGCCAGGGATGAATGGAATCACGCCCGTCATCAACAGTGTTCCTTGGGGAACAAAGAGAGATAAAACGGCGACGCCGCAGGTGAACGTGATGAGGCTTCCGACCGCGGCTGCAAGCCACGTTCGACCAAATGACTTTGTCCAACCGAGGTCCGCGAGGGTTCCCATCGCAAACGAGGCGAAAAGCATTCCGATCAGATAGCCGGATGTGGGGCCGAAACTAAGGCCGGTTTTGCCGAGTGCGAAAAGCGGAGCGCCAAGCACGCCGAGGGTGAGGTAGGTCGCAACGACGGCGACACCGCGTTTTCTTCCCCAAAGAAGTGAGATCAGGGCGACGCCGAGTGTTTGACCAGTGATGGGAACTGGCGTGAAAGAAAGTGGAATCGAGATCTGTGCTAAGAGAGCCAGTGAGATCACGCCGCCGATAAAGGCCGCCGCGTTTGCCGCAAAACTGTTTCCGTTCCGGATGATCAATAATTGGACGAAAGGGGATTGAGCGGGACTAAACGTATGTTTTATGGGCGTATGTTTCATGGCCGAGGTCTTATGCCTATTCGATAAGGTGCGCAAGTGAAACTCATCTTGTGTGAGTGATGCAAGTGCCGCGGAAATCAAATTCAATCGGCTATGGAGATGGACACGTCATGGAGCGTGTATTCATTTGAAATGAAGTATAAACGCGCGGTGCAAGGCCTTGTCGCCGTAAGGATCGCTAACAAATTGATCATGTTCGTCTGCGATAAGTTCCGGCGGTGTATAGCCGCTTCGGATATCGAGAACGGAGACCTGCGCCTCTTGAATGACGAAGTCGAGACGCCAAGTGCGGTATGCGATGGTGTGATGTGGGCCGATTGTTCCGTGACGGCCGGTGCCTTCGAGCGTGAGGCGTTTTCGGCTTGAATCGAGTGGTTGAAAACGAAGCTGTTCAAAGGCGAAGGCGCGCAGGTCAACCGCGTGAGCCAAGAGCCAGTCGTATTTGGACGTGGCGTTCGCTGTTTCGTGAAGTTCGTAGGCCGACGCCTCGATGTCATCAACCCAGCCCGCTTTGGACGAGGGAAACGCGTCGGCCTCCGGAACATAAGGTTTGATGTCGTAGATCGGCGTACCTTCGAGCAGGTCGTGTTCTGAAATGAAAACGGTTCGACCTTCGATTTTATCGAGACGAACGCAGGAAAGCCCGAGACCGTTTGGCCGATGAGGCGCGCGCGTCGCGAAAAGCCCGCGCTTTGTTCCGTCGCCACGCGGTGGTCGTACCTGCGGCAGCCACCCCTGACTTTCATGAAAGCCGAAGATCAGCCAGATGCGTTCGAAGCTTTCGAGATCTTTAAGGGCTTGTTCGAAGTTTGACGGGCGACCTTCGAAGCGATTCAGAAGTTCGATCGTCGAGGGCTTTGGGCGCGTCGCCGAGTATGTTCCTTGGAGCGAACCTTGACGAGGTGCGGACTGAGGATTTTGGTATCCATCGCGAATGAACCCGATGGGAGCAAGCGGCGCTTTCGTGGCGGAACTCGTGCCGTGAGACTTGTCGCTGCCATCGAGCGTGGCGCCGGCATGGCTCGCGGGTATTGTGCGCCACGAGGCCGCTGCGATTCCGAATGCGATGCCGACATTGAGGGAGTTCTTTTGGCCCTGCGCCGAAATTCGCACGATGTGATCGGCGGCTGCAAGTGTTTGTGAATCGACACCGAAGCGTTCGTTGCCTAAAACAAGCGCCGCTTTGTCTGGCCACTGAAAGTTTTCGAGTGCGATTGCGCCGGGAGCGTTCTCAAGCACGACGATCTGGTAGCCATTTGCGCGCGCCGCTTCGATAGCATCGCTTGTGCGTGGAAAGCTTTGAGACGAAACGAGCGTGTCGGTTCCCATCGCGGTTTTCGTTGGTTCAGGCGTGTAGCCACAGCGCCAAATAGCGGTGGCTTGAAACGTTTCAGCTGTGCGGAAAATCGCGCCGACATTGAACGCGGAACGAATATTCTCGCAAAGAACGAGGCGCGGCCTGGTGCCTGGTGACTCGTCCATTCCGGCTTCCGCTTTTGACTCTGATAAAGCATCGGTCTCGGTATAGAGGAATTCCTCATCGCGTGCGGAGCGGCCGCTGAGTCGCTCCAAGGGAACAAGAAGCGCCATGAGGTGCCGGTGTCCTTGGTTCCGAGTGCGATCCGCCGAGTTTGAAGAGAAAATAGCCTTTGGCGCGAGTTCAGACAGTTTTTGAACAAGCGAAGATGTGCCTTGCGCGCAGTTTTGAAGGGCGATCTGAAAACGCTCCGCAAGAGGCTCGAGGCTTGGATCATTCGGCGAGTGGATATTTGATGCAGCGGTTGAAGCCGTCGTTGAATCGGTCGCGGAGTGACGGATGAACCATGACTCGAGTTCTTTTCCGGCATCAAGAGCGCTTTTAAGGAGCTTGCGATCTTCCGTCGAGAGCTCTTGTGCTGATTGTTTCATATCGTTACCAGTCAAGTTTGGTCCGTGGCTTGTTTCGGCTACTTTACTTTGTCGCCGGGCTTTGCCCCCGAGTCGGGCGAAAGAATGTATAAGCCGGCCGCACCAGTAGGATCGGAGGCCGCGAGCACCATGCCTTCGCTCATCCCGAACTTCATTTTGCGAGGAGCGAGATTGGCGACGACGACGGTCAAGCGCCCTTCGAGCTTTTCGGGCTCGTAAGCCGATTTGATACCGGCGAAGATTTGGCGTGAGCCAAGCGGGCCGAGATCGACTTGAAGACGAAGAAGTTTGTTCGCTTCGGGTACGGCTTCGGCTTTCACGATCTTCGCGATACGAAGGTCGATTTTGCTAAAGGCCTCGATGTCGATGGTCGGTGCGAGCGCGTGGGGGTCGGCGGACGTCGCGTCGGTCGGCGCGTTCTTGTTCGTGGAGGCCGCGGCTCCTGTTTTCATCGCCGCTCGTGCGCTGTTGACCTTTTCAACTTCTTGAATGGTCTCTTCTTGCATGGCTTCGATGCCCTTTGGATCGAGGCGCGTGGCTAGATGTTCGTAAGCTCCGACTTCGGTGCCGAGCAGGGTTTTTTCGCGATCCGCCCAGACGTAGTTCTCACCTTCGTTTAAAAGGCGCGCGACTTTGGCTGAGTAGGTCGGAAGAATCGGCGTAAGTGCGATCGAGATCAGGCGGAACACATTCAGCGTCGATGTCAGCACCTGGCGCGTGTGTTCCTCGTCGGTTTTGATGAGGTTCCACGGCGCCTTTTCGTCGAAGTATTTGTTGGCGTCGTCGGCGATCTCGCGAATTTCCGAAACGGCTTTTGCGAAGTCGCGGTTTTCGTAAAGGCTTGCGACGGCCTCAAGTCGCTTGCGCGCGCGAAGAAGCAAGGCCTCGCCGTCGGTGTCGAGCTTGGTTGCAAGGCGGCCGCCGAGGCGTTTTCCGAGCATTTGAGCGCCGCGTGAGCCGAGGTTCGTGATTTTTCCCACGAGGTCCGAATTCACGCGGTTCGTGAAGTCCTCAAGGCCGAGATCAAGATCTTGAAGGGCCGCATTGAGCTTGGACGCAAAGTAATAGCGAAGATAGCTCGGGTCGAGATGGTTCAAGTATGTGCGGGCCGAGATGAACGTGCCTTTTGATTTCGACATTTTCTCGCCGTTCACGGTGAGAAAGCCGTTTACGAAGACGTTCGTCGGGAGCTTGCGACCGGCTGTTTTGAGCATCGCGGGCCAGAACAACAAATGGAATTTGATGATGTCTTTTCCGATGAAGTGGTAAATCTCGGCGGGCTTTCCGCCTTGGCCTTCGGGTTTCCAGTAGTCGTCGACCGTGTAGCCGCGCGTTTTTCCTTCGGGCGTGTTGCACCACTGTTCGCTCGAGGAGATGTAGCCGATGGGGGCATCGAGCCAGACATAGAAATACTTGTCGGCCGTGCCTGGAATTTTAAAGCCGAAGTAAGGGGCATCGCGCGAGATATCCCAATCAAGTAATTCACCTTCGATCCACTCGGAGAGTTTATTTGCGACCTCTTCGGGCGCGTGATCGGGGACCCAGCCTTTTAGGAACTCGCGGAAGTCCGAGAGTTTGAATGCGATGGTATCGCTAGCTTTCAGAGCCGGTGTGGAGCCGCAGATGGAGCAGCCCGGTTGTTTGAGATCTGTGGCGGCGTACGTGGCGCCACATTTGTCGCAGTTGTCACCGTACTGATCGGCGGTGCCGCACTTTGGGCAGATGCCTTTGACGAAGCGGTCGGGCAAAAACATTTTGTCGTGATCGCACCAAAGCTGCTCGCGCGGCTTGACGACCGTGTGACCGGCGTCGCGCATCTTGATGTAGAACTCTTCGGCGAGTTTTCGGTTTTCTTCGGTATGAGTTGAAGAGTAGTGGTCGAAGCGGACGCCGAAGTCAGAGAAATCTTTGAAGTGTTCTTCTTTCGCTTTCGAGATGAGCGCTTCGGGCGTGATCCCTTGTTCGCGCGCTTTCATCATGATCGGGGTCCCATGCGTGTCGTCGCCGCAGATATAAATGCAATCTCGGCCCGTCATGCGATTCCAGCGAACCCAGAAGTCGGCTTGCAAGTAGCCGACAAGGTGTCCGATGTGGATCGGGCCATTGGCATAGGGAAGGGCCGCCGTCACCAGGCGTTTAACGCCTGAGACCGAAGGAGAGGCCGAGGGAGCAATCGGAGAAGCTGTGGGGGTCGAGGATGCTTGCGTTGTCGTCATGCGGCCCAGATTCGCAGAAAACCCCTGTGAGGTCACGGGCTTCACGGATTTCAGGGGCACTTCCTTCGGCGGTTGAGACTGGTCGAGATGCGGCTGAGAGCCTCAGGAAGTGGATCGTTCGCTTTAAGCGAATTAAAGGCTCTGAATGATCGATTTTTAAAATCATGAAAAAACAGCGTAGGCTTACCCCATGGCAAGATTCAACGAACTCAAGAACGAATTCCAGGTCGCTGAAACGGGAGACTCTCTCGTTTTGCCTTTACATCAACAGCCCGCAAGACAGCCCGCGGTGCCCTCGACGCGTAAGCTTCGCCACGGTGAAGTGCTCGTTGCAGCGGGAGCCCCGATTTTAGGCATGGTCACGGTGGTTTCCGGACGTCTAAAGCGCAAGCGCGTTTACAAGGCGGCGGACTTTTTGGCGGGCATCTTGGCGCCACAAGAGTCGACGGGGATCGAAGAGATCATGCATGGACAGGCGGAGCATCGTGAAACGCTGCAAGCGGTCGGAGAGACGGTTGTCGAGATCCATTCTCCGGAGCAGGTTCAGGTATGGCTTGCGCAGATGCCGCAGGCCATGAAAGCGGCGCTTGTCGGCAATGGTCCGAAGCTTCGTGCGGAAACAATCATGAAACGGCCTCTTGAACTCTTGCCGGTACGAGCAAGAGTCGCCGCGACGCTTTGGTTTCTCGCGTCTGAACACGGCGTTGAGCGCGGATCGGGCGAAACGGTACGCACCATTGATCTTGATCTTACGCGCGAAGAAATCGCGCATCTTGCGGGGACAGTTTACGAGTCTGTGATTCGAACACTGACACGTTTAAAGTCAGAGGGCGTCATCGATTTGAACGGTCGTCTCATTCAAATCTTGAAGGAAGATCAACTCGCACGAATCGGACAAATCGTGGTAAACGGAGAGCATGATCAAAATGCCATCTCCCAAAATCACGGTTCGTCGTACAACAGCCCTTCCGCAGAAGCGTTCTGAAATCGAAGCGTTTCTGACTCACGAAGGAGTCGAAAAATTTCTCAATGAGCTAGGCCGCGGGGCGATCGAAACACAGATCGTCGCGGCCGATGCGTCGAAGGGCTCCACGGAAGGCGAGGAGCTTTCAAGCGAGTCGTTTGGAGCTTTGGCCCTCGGCGACACCGTGACAGTTCGCCTCACAAACTTGGAATTTTCAGGACTCACGGGGCTTGCGCAAATGCTCTTGGCGGCGAAAGCTCCGGATGCCATGAAGTCGGCTGTCGAGAAGACGTCGGTTTTCGGCAAAGTCGGCGCTGGACTCGATACGGTTTATGGACTGCTTCGTAGCGGCCTCACGTTTTCATCAAAAATCACGGAGTGGGACTCGAAGCCAGAGGCACTTGTCTATGTCGATGAGGGCGTTCAGCTTCCAAAGCCTCTGAAATCGTGGAAACACACGCATCGGATCACGGAAACCGAGGCCGGCGGTATGATCATCGATGAGCTCGAGGTCGAAGTTGAGCCCGCGATCGCAGCACCCCTTGTTGAAGGCCTGTTGCGGCTTCACCTGGAGAGCCGTGCCGCGGCCTATCGCAAGGCGATCGAAGCTATGGGCGGCTTTGAAGAAGTCTCCCAAGAGGAGCCGACACCTGCTCAGGCTTAGTCGCGGACTTCGTTGAGGCGGAGGCGACGTTTTTTGGCAGTTTAAACGAGTTGAATTGAAAGATCGTGAACGAAAAGGCGCTAGGAATGGCGCCTTTTTTATTTGAGCGAAGCATGGGTCTTGTAACCTTTCTCACGCGAGGCGAAGGATTTTGCCGGGAAGGAGCGAGAACAATGCCCAGAGCGATACGTCGATTGGAGATGTCACAGATGATTTCTCACCTGCAGATTCAGGTTGAAGCTGCGGGAAATCGACTGGATTTTAAAGGGCTTTTGCAGGCGATATGGATGTCGCTTGTATTTGCCCTTCTGGTTTTCGCTGGAACGGCACGCGCCGATGTGAGTTCAGACCTCGTTTGTGTTTTTCAGGATATTGAAGACGATGAGAAGTGCCCGGTTTTTACGAGCGCTCGCGCGGTCGACATTCAACGGCTTGGTCATGGTTCAAAAGGGGAGGTCGAAACCTTCTTGGTTTTGGAGCACGATAACGCAAAAGACAGCGTGAGAAGCTCTGTTTCGCTCGCATCTCGCGTCGAGAAAGCGGTGGGTCGTGCTGAGATGACCGAAGCGGATGCCGAATCTCTGTTGCGAGTGTTCGCAGGCCTAGCCGGCGCACGTTACGTTCTTCCGGATTCAAAGAAAGATCTCCTAAAGCAGTTGGGCTTTCCGCCCGATCAGCAGGTTCGAAACGATGACCTCGCGCAAATGCTTGGCGTTCACATTGAAATGGCCCTTTCGATATCGGCCACGGCCAGTGAGTTTATTATAGACGAACTCGGTGTGCTCGCGGACGACGACTCCGATGAAGGCGCTGCCGCTAATCAAGCCAGTCGTAATTAAAACTAATCGAGATGCGTTCTGACTTCACTGTCTCACTGACGGGCGGAACCTCGTGGCGAATCCAGCTTTCAAATAAAACGACGTCACCTTCTTTAGGCTCGATTACGACAAAAGGTTGTTGGTTTTTGGGAGCGCTTGGGTGCCGCGGTGGCTGCGCCATGAAGCGATCAAGGCGAGGGTCTTCGAACTTGATGGGGCTGGAGCCTTTAGGGATCGAAGCGTAGAAAGTGCCGCTGACGACGGAGAGTGGGTGTAAATGCAGGCTGTGCACGGCACCAGGTGGCATGATGTTGACCCAGCAGCTGACCATTTTGAGGCGGCCGCCTCCGAGGTCCCAGTTTTGTTCTTTGGCGAATCGAGCCACGTGTTTATCGAGATATGTTTCGAGCTCTGTGAATGAGGGGAAGCGTTCGTGAAGCGTGTCCCAGGAGCCGTAGGAAGTGAATCCTCGTGGGTAGTGTTTCTCAGACCACTCGATGCCGTCGCTATCGATGTCGCGGATGATAAGGGATTCGCGTGTAAGGTCTTGGCAGAGTTTCTTGGTGAGGCGGTGAAGGGCGGGGGGCTTGGCGTGGAGTTTGATTTTTCGGTCCGGGAGCTTTTTCTCTGATCGCTTTTGTGAAGCCCGTGTTTCAGGCAGTGTTTCCGGTTGTATTTCTGGCAGTGCGATCAGCGGTGCCTGGTAGATCAGTGTCGGAAAGAAAGATTGAACAGCCATAGGAATACCTCAAACCCGAAAAGCGAACCCCTAAAAAAGCGGCTCACGAAATATCAGGGCGTATTCCGATCGTCCAAAAGAAAATGACTGATCGTACGAAAAAGAGAGGCCGTGGTGGCTGATCAGCCCTTGGCCTCTTTGGGCCTACGATTCTTGTTGAACGGGAACGCCCGCGAGCGGCTCGAGAGCGGCATCGGATCGGCGACTCGTTTTCATCGACGACGGGGCGCCCGTTCGTTCTGCGAGCGTGTTGAGTCGATGGGCGAGATGCTCCATTGCCATGCGCGTGAAGTAGCGCGACTCCGCGCGAACAGAGTCGGCCAGAAATTCGGCCGCGGAGACCGTGTTGCGTGCGAGTTCGGCTGTTTCAGACTGTAGCTTTTCAAACGATGGAAGCTTCTCGATCGCTTGGAGGCGATTCAGGCCCTGGAGGTTTCCAAGTGAGAAACGTCGGTTTGAAGGCCGCTTGTTAGAAGCGGATTGTTTCGCTGAGTTTGACATAAGGCCTCCTTAACAGGGGCAGTCGTTATCTGCG
The DNA here is from genome assembly GCA_034002335.1 of Bdellovibrionales bacterium. Classification (GTDB taxonomy): domain Bacteria; phylum Bdellovibrionota; class Bdellovibrionia; order Bdellovibrionales; family JAMPXM01. Next base: position 12,626 of record JAVFAU010000015.1, read on the forward strand.
AGGGCCGACATACGCGGACCCTTTCCAATATTGTATGTGTTCCTTCGGATTTTGCGAGGCTGGCGAAAGGGAAAGTCGGCAGTTTTGACGTATTTAAATTGTCTCTGTCGAGGTGCGGCCAGGGGTAGGTCTTCTTGGACTTGAGATAGGGGTTTGCTAGGCTAAATAGTCTAGGGACGCCCGAAGATGGGCTTAGGGACAGGGTTAGGAGTCTGACATGTTATCTCAAGCAGTTGTCAAAAAGGTATTGGATGCCGCTTTGGAGCGAGGCGCTCAGTTTGCCGAAATCTTTGTCGAGGATACGTATCAAAGTGAACTGCGGGTGGTAGATTCGAAGCCCGCGAAGGCTTTGATCGGTCGTTTAAAAGGCGCTGGTGTTCGGGTGTTTTATGGCCACGAGCAGATTTACGTGACCACAAACGATTTGAGCGAGGCGGGGCTTGTAAAGGCCGCAAGGACGGCTGCGGCGGCTCGCGCGGACGCGTTGACGAAGACGAGTGGTCATGGTGTTACGCGTGTTGAACCAAAAGAGTTTCAACCGACAGCCTTTGATGAGCTTCACCACTACGGAACTCGGCCTTGGGAGTACGACCGCGACAAGAAATTCACGCATCTGATGACAATGGACAAAGCGGCTCGTCAGCATTCTTCGATGGTGACGCAGGTTGAACCGGCATTGGTTGAGAAAACGCAGCGCATTCTTGTGGCCAATAGCGAAGGCGTTTGGGCGGAAGATGAACGAAACTACGTTCGCGCGATCGTACAAGTCTCGCTTGAGGATCAGGGGCAGCGTGAAACCGCGAGTTCGCGTACGGGAACGCTTGGAACGAGCGAGTGGTACGATACGCTCGATTTTTCAAAGATGGCGACCGATGCCGTGAACCAAGCGAAGCTTCTTATTCACGCGGATTACGCGCCGGCCGGTGAAATGCCGGTGGTCATTGATGGCGGGTTTGGC
>JAVFAU010000016.1:0-12707 GCA_034002335.1 Bdellovibrionales bacterium
AGACTGTGAACCGCGTTCGCCTGGGGCGCGGGGAGTCTGTGGAATTTTATTTAAAAATGGAGGCTGCTGCGATGGGAAAGATTAGATCTGAAAAGTAAGCTGGAGAGTATCTCTCAATAACCGAGCTTTCTGAGTTTTCCGGACTGGGTGTTCCTCTCTTGCGAAAAGCAAAAGACAAGTACGGGCTGCCTTTCTACAAAATCGGCCACCTCGTCCGATTCAAGCTTGCTGACTTTCAAAAGTGGGTCGAGGACCGAAGGCACGAGGCTTCTTGAGATGACCACCAAAGCCCGTTACTCTGATTTAGTCAGGCTCGACAAACACCCTCACTATTACGTGAATCCTCTTTCGAAGAAAATCACGTACCGCCGCACTCACCGCGGTGAAACGATCACCATTCGAACGGGCGAAACGTCGATCAGTCGCGCGAAAGAGATTGTCGAGACTGAGCTTGAGCGGCGGAGGACTGGGCAATCTGAGGATGTCGTCAGGCGACGACGCCGTGGCGTAGTGAATCCACGACTGGAGGATGTGTGGTTGAACGAACTGCTCCCGATGAAAATCGTTGGCAAGGAGCTTTCCACGCAGCGAAGTTATGTAAAATCATGGAAGCACGGATTTGGTGATTTCCTTAAAGAAGTTCACTGTTCAGATATGAACGAAGCGAAAATCGCAAAGTTTAAAAAATGGTATTTGGATGAAAAACCAAAGCGAGACTTCACGAAGACGTTTATTCATCTGAAAATGCTTCTGAAGTTTATCGTTCAGCGCGGCTACTTGAGCAAGATGCCGGATTTATCCGAACTTGAAGATGTTCAGAGTATCGTCGAAAAAAATGCGAAGCGCCCCAAAGTGGGTCGAGTGTACACGAAAGAGCAGGTCGAAGCTTTGTTGTCGGTTCATACAAAGTTTGACGACGACGTGACGGCGACGCGTGTCGCGCTTGGAATTCGGCTTGGTCTTCGCGGTCTTCGCAAAATGGAAGCGATGAAACTTCGACGCGAGAAGGTGAATTTTACGGATATGGTTCTCGAGATCTGGTCGCAGAAAAATTCGGAATGGCGACAGGTTCCGATCACTACTGATGTAGCTGAGCTGTTTAAGCGGCAGTTTGCGCTGAATCCAAACAGCGATTGGGTTTTTCCAATGGCGACGAATTCAGATCGCCACATTTCGGGGCAGCTTTTCGACAAAGCCTGGTTCCAGGCTCGCACGCAGGCCGGGATCAAACCTCGGCACAGAGGCGATGCGAGGTTTCACGATTTGAGACATACGTTTGCGACGTGGACGGCTGAGCAAGGCTGGCCGGCGCGAGTCGCGTGCGACGTTCTCGATATGAGCCTGCGGGTGTACGAGACGGTGTATTCGCATCCGCGGCTGCATTCAAAAACAGAATGGATGAACAAGACTTTTCCGTCGGCCGGGGGTGCTGTATGATAATAGGGAGCATTGCGCATCAAAACGCAGCACGAGACCAACTCTTGTCTACTTCTTGTCTACTGGGTATCGCTCGGTATCACTATGTAGCTGAAATCTTTGACGAACGTATGGGTGCGATGGTGGACCTGACAGGGATCGAACCTGCGACCTGAAACATGCCATGCTTCCGCTCTCCCAGCTGAGCTACAGGCCCACGAAAAAATCAGGAACGTCGAATTTAAATGTGAATCTTCGGTCCCAGCAACAAGATTCTATGACGAGATCCTATAAAATCGGGCGTAGACCTACGATTTGATGGCAAGACGGTAAGCGTGGAGCCTGCGCCTGATTTTGTGCATTTTGCGTGAGCAATGAAGAGGGCATGACTCGATGCTGGGAGCTGTCGCAGCGGAATGTTGTTGAACACGGCGGGGCCATTGGCCACGATATCAAGCACAGTGATGACTCAAGTTTAGAAGGGAAAACTCATGGCAAAGCAGCAAGCTCGAATGGCGCGCCTAACTCTACAGATTGCGACCGTCATATTCATGACAATGACACTTGGGCTGAGCACGTTTGCAGAAGCTAAAGATCTCTCAAACCGTTTAGGTATCGGTTATAAGAATCAATCGAGTGCCGATCTTCCGGGAATCGCTCTTCAGTATTGGCCAGGCCCTGATCTTGGATTTTCGGTGACGCTTGGATTAGATACTCAAACCTCGAATTCTAAATTCGGTGCGATGGCGAAGATTTATCGGGTGATCTTTCCTGAAAATAATTTGAACTTTTACCTAGGCGCGGGTGCCGGTGTCTTGAGTGTTGAAACCGCTGGGAATAATGAATCTGGTTTCGAACTTATGGGCTTTGCGGGCGTTGAGTTTTTTCTTCCAGGACTTGAAAACGTCGGCTTTAGTTTCGAGGCCGGTACTGCGATCACATCGGCTTCTTCGGGCACGCGCTTTCGCACGGTCGGAGATTCGCCAACACGTGCAGGTGTGATTTTCTACTTCTAAGTGGGCTTCTGATGCGAATAGATTTTTAGAAAAAAAGTCACGGGCTGACCCGAAACTGCCCGGCAGATGAGCTAAATCGTGCGGCCTCTCGAGCTGATGCCGCATTAAGCCATAAAACATAATCTGATATTATTTGATGTTAAGTATAAGAGTTTATGTGGCTATGTTTGTTTCTTCAGCAGATTCATTTGTGAAAAAAGCCGCTCACGGAATCTCTTCTCAAAATCAGCGATAGATGACGACTGGGTGCAAGAAAATCCAACATGGAACCAGTTGCTCGGGGTTGAAATGACTTCCAAACGTGACAGGTTTCGTTGACTCGGTATGTCATAAACTTCAGATTCCTCACGACATAGGCGTGGACCCATCTTAGCGAATCCGCTAAGTATTTCGGGGCTTCGACCTTGTGGAGTGAGGGGATAATTTTGGGAAATCAAGTTGGAACAGAGACAGAGCTGCCAATGCCGCATGACGGCTGTGGTGCCAATTCTGACTCCTTTAGTTCCAGTTTGGTACCAGCTGCGATCTGCGGCGAAATCGTTTCCTCCGGCATCTTTAGCACGTGCGTCTTGCGCGCGGGTTGGATGATGAGTTCGCGAGTCGGTGCGCAAGTAAGAAACGAAATAGGAAACGAAAAGAAAATAGAAACGGAATTAAAACTTTAAGAAGTTTAAACGCGTAGGTTTAAGGGGAGACGCACATGGAATTCATGAGAAACGTAGCTATTGCATTCGAACACGGTGGGATCTGGATGTGGCTGATCCTTGCTTTCAAAGTCGCGTCGATCGCGATCATTATTGAACGCGCGGTCGCGTTGTTCGGCAAGCGCAAGACCGGTGAAGTCGCGCTCGTCAATTCGTTCGAAGAGAACGTACGCCGCGGAGAGTTCGATGTTGTGATGCAAAAGGCAGAAGCTGCAAAAGCGACTTCGCCAGTTGCGCGTGCGGTTGCAGCAGGTGCGGCGGCAGCTCGCAACTTCGGTGGTCGCGAAGAGATCCAAGGTAAAATGGATGAAGTTCTTCTTCATGAAAACGCGCTTCTCGATAAGCGAGTCGGCTTCCTTGCCATGCTTGGTAACGTCGCGACGCTGACAGGTCTTCTTGGAACGATCTCGGGTATGATTAAGTCGTTCGCGGCCGTTGCCGGTGCGAACGCTGCAGAAAAAGCTTCGCTTCTTGCGGCCGGTATCGCCGAAGCCATGAACGCGACAGCGTTCGGTCTGATCGTCGCGATCCCTGCGCTTGTTGCGTACGCGATCTATCAGAACCGTATCAACGTTCTTGCGGAAGACATGAACCAAGCGGCTCTTAAGGCCTTCAACTGGTTGAGCTTCTCTTACGATCCAATTTCAACAAAAGCTCAAGTTGGAAAAACGGGTCGTCAAGCAGCTCGCGAACCAGAATTGAACGCATAACCGATTAACCACTAAGGAGCGGTTATGAGCAGAAAGAAGCATCTCGAATTCGAGATTAACCTGATTCCGATGATCGACTTGTTGTCGGTCTGTATCTGCTTCCTTCTATTGACAGCGGTTTGGTTGCACGTCGGTGCCATGAACGTAAAGCAAGCGGTCGGCGGACAAGCTGCGGCTGATACAGAGAAGAAGCCAACGGTCTGGGTTCAAATGGGTGGTGAAGGAGACGTTTCATTTGAGGTTCGCGATTCTCGCGTGCCTGCGCGCCTAGCGAAGATGAAGCTTTCTGGAAAAGAAGGTCGCCCTGATCAAGAGGCCGTTAAAAAGTATGCGCTGGAGTTGAAATCGGTAGAGCCCGGTTTGACGACGGCTTTGATTCAACCGCAAGCCGCATCTCTTTATGAGGACATCATCGACACGATGGATACTCTGAAGAAAGAAGGGCTGATCGATCTTGGAGTGACGCCGCTGTAAGGGGCGCTAAGGAAACTATATGTTGAATTCAAGTATCGTAAAAACGACGGCGTTTCACAGTGTGATTGGTGAATCATCAATCCTAGCGCCTGAAAGCGAAAGAAAAAAGCGCAACGGTCTGGTCGAGCTTCTTTTGACGGCCTTGATCGATGCGTTCTCGATTCTCGTCATCTTCCTGCTTATGAACTTCTCTTCGACAGGGGAGTTGTTGATGGTTGGAAAAGGCGTGGAGCTTCCGTTGGCGACTGGAGATGTGCTTGAGCGCCATCCGGTTGTGAAGGTGGAAGACGGTCAGATTTTCTTGGAGGACAAGCCGGTGACGGCTGATGGTCTTGTGCAGGCTCTTCTGGATTTGCGCGAGAACTTCACGAAAAATCGTCCGGGTGAGGAATTCCCAGCTGTTCTGACGGTTCAAGCGGATCGTCGCGTGAAATTTGAAAATCTCAGTGGCGTCGTTCAAGCTTCGGCTCAGGCCGGGTTTAGCGACATCAAATTCGCCGTTGTTTTGAAATAACGGTTAGTGAATTGCGGAGCGGGGGGCTGATCTTATGAAATTGTACGGCATGAAGCGCGATACGAAGCATGATACGAAGAGCGTATGGACGACGGACGTCGCTTCCAAGCTTCTCGTTTTCTCGATGGTTGGCTTGATGAGCCTCGCCTCGACAATGGAGTCAGCATCGGCTCAGCTTGCCGATAAGAATACGCGCGATCTTTTGATTCAAAAGTTGACGCAAGTGTATTCGACCCTTGCTCCTGCAGATTCAACTCGTCCGGCATTGACTCTCCGTCTTGCGGACTTGCACGCAGAGCGTGCTCGTCTTGCGGCGATGGAAGAGCTTCAGGCTGGATGCACAGTATGTGTTGCTGGTAAAGACGATCGCCAAAAAGCGCTTCGTTACTACCAGGAAGTTCTTCCTAAATTGAATGATGGTCAGGCCGCGAAGGTTCTTCCGCAGATTGGTCATTTGTATCAAATGACGGGGCAAGAAAAGCTGGCCATCGAAACTTACGAAAAAGTTATTCGTGAAAACAAACAGCAAGAGGCTGTTGCGGAAGCGCACTTGTCGTTGGCAGAGGTCAATTTCAAGAAGCGTGCGTATCAAGAGGCGAAGCACCATTATTCGAAAGTGCTTTCGAACCCGCAGGCGAGCTCCAAAGGGCTTGCGGCCTATCGAATCGCTTGGAGCGATTTCAACCTTGGCAATCTTGAGCCATCTATCGACGGCCTCGTTCGTATTCTTAGAACGCCGGAGCTTTCGTCGCGTTCGGCGTCGGGTGGCGTTGTACAGGTCGATCGTCAGTTCCAAGAGGAAGTTTCGCGGGATTTGGCGACGTTTATCGCTCGCCGTCCTGTTACAGTTAAAGATGCTGAGCTTCTTTTTGAACTCAGCCCAGAGACCGTGAAGCTGCCGAACATCGTTTATTTGGCAAACGAGACGGAGCGTCTTGGTCAAGTGCCTGCGGCAACGGCGCTTTGGCGCTTTGCTCAGGATCGCCAAACTCAGCCGCGACAAAAAGTTGAGGGTCATATTCGCATCGCTCAGCTCGAGATGGAGCAAAAGAACCCGCGTGCGGCTGGACAAGAGTTTGATCTTGCTATGAACCTGTGGCCGTCGGTCCTAGGTACCGACGCGTCGGCGTACGACGACCAGGCGCGTGAGATGAAGGCGCGTCTTCGTAAGCTCGTTCTTGATTGGAACCGCAGCGAGAAGGCGAATCCTTCGGATGAGCTTGTCGCGGCCTACAAAGGTTACCTTAAAACGTTCCCGACTGAATCTGATATGACTGTTTGGGCGGCGCAGGTTCTTCGGGATCGAAAAGAGTTCGCTGAATCTGTCCAGTTGTATCGTAAAGGCGCCGATCTTTATTCGGCCGAAGCGAAGACGGCTGCGAAAGCGGACGATAAAAAGGCGAAGACAGAAGGTCTCGAGAACGCTCTTCTTGGTGCCATTGAAACGGCCGAGCTTTCAAAAGATCAGGATCTTCTTGTGTCGGCGTACGACAGCTATCTTGCGCTTTCGTCCGATAAAAAACGTGAGATCGAAGTTCTTTATCAGAAGGCGAATATCGCCTACGGTAAAACTGAATACGCTTCGGCCGCCGAGCAGATGCGAGCGATTGCTTTCATGCAAGATGCAAAGTCGCCGGATGCATTGAAAGTTCGTAAGCAGGCAGCGGACCTTTCTCTCGATTCGTTGGTTTTGTTGAAGGACGACGAGAAGATCGAGCAATGGGCAAAGGACTTCGCGGGATTGTTCCCGGCAGAAGCGGCGGACTATGCGAAAGTGGCTCGCAAGTCTATTCTGACCCAGTCTGCAGCTTTGGCTGGAGCCGCTACCGAGGGTGCAGCGGTCGGCGTTCAGGATGCGAATTTAGAGAAAGCGTGGGCGGTTTTGAGTCGCTTCGATCTCTCGACTACAACTCCTGAAGACCGTGTTGCGTATCTAAAAAACAAACTTATTTTGGCCGAAAAAACGAAGCGCTTTGCGGATGCCCGCGACGCTGCGGACCAGCTGTTGAAAACTTCGAACGCAGCCCTTTTGTCGGAAGAAGATCGCCAATTTGCGCTTTCTCGCAAAGCTTGGCTCTCGGAGCTTATTCTCGATTTCGACGCGGCTCTGGTCGCGACGGAGCAGATGAAGCCTACGACGGAAGTTCCTGAAGATCAGAGACTTCTGAAACTTGCGATGTATGCGGATCTCGCGAACAAAGACACGCGTCCGTATTTGGCAAAGTATCTTGTTGTTTCGAAAGACGAAGATCGCCAGTTGACGATCGCAAGTCAGCTTGTGCGTGAATCGAAAGAGCCTTTAAAGGAGCTTGAGAAGCAGAAGACTGTTCTTCTCAAGAAACCACAGGTCTACGGCCAGTTGGCGCTTGAAATCGCGGCGAAAAATGTCGGTCAGGCTGCAGGACCAAATTCGGCTGTGCAGATTGCGAAAACGGCCTTGGCCCAAAAAGGTGTCGTTGGTACGGACGCCGGTCGTCTCTTGAACCGAATTGTGGTTCTCGACGAACTCGCGGCGGCCGAAGCTAAAATTACGGCGCATACGATCAATAGCTCGAATCAGCGTCAGCTTTCAGCGACTTTGAAAGCTCGTATCGCAATGATCGAAGCTCTCGAGAAAACGGCCGCCAAAGCTGTTGATAGCGGAGATTGGACGGCTCAGCTTTTGAGTCTTGATCTTCTCTCGAAGCAATCTGAGCGCTTCTACTCAGAAATCCTCTCGCTTCCGGTTCCGGCTGGTCTCGAGGCGGAAGATGAGCAGCAGTACTTGGCGTTGCTCTCGCAACAGGCGGCACCTTATCAGATTAAAGCGCAAGATGTGGCAAAGAAGGTCGAAGAGTTCTGGGCGAACAAGTCGTCCGTCGAAGCTTTGGAAAAGTCCTTGGTTGGTTCGACAGGTGCGCTTCGTGGTTTGGTCGTAAAAGAAATCGGTTTGTTGGCGAAAGCGGCGCCTGACGCATTGAAGGCCGATCTTGCGGCTCTCGCGGCTCGCCCGGAAGCGAATGCGGATATTCGTCCTAACCTTGTTCAGATTGAGCAAGCTCGCCAGGCGGTTCGTGAAGAGCCTTTGAGCCGTTCGCGTCTTGAGCAGTTGCTGAGTCTCGAGCGCCAGGCTGGTCGTGTCGGAATGGTTTCTTATCTTGAAGGACGTATCCAAACAGTAGGCACGCCTGCTGCGGCAGAAAAATCGGCTTCGGAGAAGAAATAATGAGAACGGAAGTGAAAACAGAAATGAGAAAACAAATGAAGAGCATTTTGAGTTTCATGATGGCTGTGACGTTTGCCGTTATTTTCGCTCCAAACATGGGTGCGACGGCGCCAGCAGCGAACGAAAAGTCGGCGCCGGCAGAAAGCGCTTCGTCGGCTAATTCGAAAAGAAAAAAGTCGACGGAAGTCAGCTTTGACGACGTTCTTGTTCAAGGGAAGTACCACTTTTCAGACGAGGCTGTGACGACAGTTGAAGATGACAAGATTTTGGATGCTCTTCTTGGTGTACGGACGGATTTCAAAGATCGCATTAAAAAATCGACGGCTCGTCACTGATTGGGGTTGGGGTAGGCAATGAACGAGGCAAAACGTTTAGCACTAGAAAATAATGATGGCGTCGTCGTCCGCACGTTGGCTTGGCCGGAAGGTGAATCCGACACGCTTACGATTGTTCGACGTAAAGACACGCGTCGCTTGGAGCTTCTTGCATCTTTGGAAGCTTTGAAAGTGAAACGACTTGAGTACGAAACACTCGGAACGATTTCGCGCGCGGATGTCGAAAAAGGCTCTGTAGAAATCGCGGGCGTCGGGCGTTTGACTCCGATGAAAGAAAACGCGGCGATTCTCTTGAATGAAAAGTACGGTACTCAAAAAGAGTTCTGGCGCGGGTCGCTTGCGACGGTATTCGTTCTTTTTATCGCGTTTGTTTCTGTGATGAAGACGCGTCCACTTGAAAACCCTAAAGCTGAAGAGGAAATTCAGCAGCAGGTCGTGCAAATCATCAAGCGCATTCAGGTGAAGCCACAGCCGAAGCCGGCTCAAGTGAATATTGCAGACACTCGAGTTTCGGCACAGACGACTCGACCAGCGAATAAATCAGCTTCGATTAAGCGTATGGGTGCTTTGGCTGTTTTCGGTTCCGCTAAGTCAGGCTCGCAAAAAGGCGGAGTTAATCTTGGCGCGGTGAATACGACGGCAGGACCAGGTCTCGGTGGGACTGAAGGATCTGGCGGTGTTCAGACTTCCATTTACGGAAAAGGCCTTGTTGCCGCGCCACTCGGCGCCGGCGGAAACATGCAAGGTGGCGGTGGCTACGGCACGAAAGGAAAAGGCGGCGGTCAGGCTGGTTACGGTCAGATCTCGCTGGTCGGTTCTGCCGGCACTGCGCCTATCCCACTTGGTCGTGAGGCGATCATCGGTGGCGGTCTTGACCGTGATCTGATCGCGGACGTGATTAATCGTAACCTTGGACAAGTCCGTTTTTGCTACGAGCAAGGACTTCAGGGAGATCCCGCTCTTGCGGGTCGTGTCGCGGTTGATTTCACGATCGGTTCAAATGGACAGGTTAAAGTCGCGTCTGTTGGTTCGACGACTCTAAATTCAAAATTGGTTGAAGACTGCATTCTTCTTCGTCTCCGCACATGGAAGTTCCCACTTCCAGAAGGCGGTATGGACGTGAAGGTATCTTATCCGTTCGCTTTGCGACGCACAGGACAAGGTTGAGGAAGGACGATTTATGGTGAACTCTATGGTACAGAAAAAACACACACGAACGTTCGGCTTCATGGCGTTGGCTCTCGCTGCTTCGACAGCATTCACGGCGAGCTGCTCGTTTCATCAAGACCCGTTCGAAGAGAAATCTGAACAGATCAAAAAAGGTATTCCTCCGGAGCTGGATAAAGAGCCGCCGGCACCGAAACCTTTGCCAAGCGATGCGCTTCGGATCGACGTAAGTGACTTCTACACGTTTAAAGAAGAAGTCACTGGCGAGATCGCCCTTTCGGGCCGCGTGTTGACGGCGAACCCTCAGTTCGAACTCTCGATTGATAACATGCAGGAGTTCCCGGGTGCCGAGTTCGATGCTGCCACGGGCATTTTCAAGTGGACTCCGCCTCGCGAGTCGACAGGTATTGATTACGGCATGCCAAAGCGCCTCGTTGTTCGTTTGACGGCGCCTTCTCCAGCCGGAGATCGCATCATCGGGACAATCAAAGATGTCCTGCTTTACGTGACTCGTGCCGAAGTCGATCCAGAGATCGTTTCAGTTGATGATCTGGTGAAGGTTTCAACTCGTGAAGGCGAAGTTGGCAAATTCACGGTCGTCGTGAGCGACCCGGACGGGATGAATAGCGATGGCTTGCGTCCTGCGATCAACGCGATCCCTTCGAAGCGTGGACCGAGCGATATTTCGGGCTTGGTGTACATGGAGGAACCGACTTGGTCGAACCCGAATCCGGTTCAGGATCCAGCGGATAAAAAGCGTTGGATTTTCCGTATGGTTTTGGATCTTCGTACGCCATCCGGTAGCCCAACAGAGGCGAACCAGCGCGGTCGCAATTTCACACGTACAAAAGAGAACTTCACGTTCGGACTTCAGGTTGTTTCACGCTTTGGTCGTGTTGCGATGAAGGAGATGCAAGCATCGATTATCACGGACGTGTTGAAGCCAGAAATCAGCTGGTTTGACCAAGTTGAAGTCGTTGCCGGTCAAGAGAACGTCATTCAGTTCCAGGTTTACGATCCGTATCTCGAAGGAGATCTCTCGGTTAGTTTCGTTAGCCGTATTGACCGAGATCTTCCTGGAGTCGCGGCAGGTAGCTGTGAGCCGAGCTCGCGTGCAGGTCACGTGCTTTGCCGAATCAGCTACAAGCCTCTTGCGACGACAAAGGGCGATTTTGACGTCAGCATCGAAGCTATCAATAAGAGTAAAGTTCCCGGCGATATCAAGTTCGTTAAAGAAACTTTCCGTCGCAAGATCCGCGTAGTTCCCGGTCAAGCCCCAGTCGCTCCGGCGACAGCTTCGGCCGCTCCTGCGGCTCCACAGGAACCTGTTGTAGAGACACCTAACGCTGAAGCAGCGGTTACTCAGTAACGAGAGAAAAGGAATATAGTTATGAAAAACACATCTAAAAACTACCTCTCGAGTTCTCTGATGGCGCTGTTGGCAGTGCTGGCTGTTTCGACGGCGAACGCACAAGATCAAACTGCGCAAGCTACGAGTGAAAAGTCCGAAGAAACGGGTGGTTTGCTTAAAGACTTCGACTCACTTGGTGGGAACGACGTTCTTCTTGAGAAGGCTCGTGCTTTGAACCCGGATGCGGAAATCCGTATCGTTCAAGATCGCGTGGTGAGCCGTCGCACGCGTTTTGAGTTCGCTCCAGAGTTCTCTTCTGTTTTGGGTGGCGATGCCTACAACATGACTCAGAACTTGGGTTTGAACGTGCATTTCCATTTTACTCCACAGTGGAGCATCGGTCTTAAGTACAACTATTCGTTCAACAAGCTTCGTGACGAAGGTGAACATCTTTTGGCGGACACGTCAGTTAATGACAAAGCGATGATCCCGCAAATCGACTTCCCGAAGCAGCAAGCAATGCTTTTGCTGAACTGGTACCCAATTTACGGCAAGATGAACTTGTACGATCTCGGCGTTGTTCACTTTGACGTTTACGCGCTCGGTGGAGTTGGGCAGACGGAGCTTAAGTCCGGATACACGACGTCTTATACAGCGGGCGGCGGTATTGGAATGTGGGTTTCTCAGCATCTTTCGACACGTCTGGAGCTTCGTTACGAAGGCTATACGGCGAAACGCTACACGGGTGATACGAACATGAACACGACCGTTGCCGGTGTTCAGATCGGATACATGCTATGACATGGGTTTTGAGTGTTACGAAAAAACATTTTGTTTTGGGCGCGGGTGCGATGATTGCGACGATGGGTCTTGTCGCGGCTACGCCGGCTCATGCAGATGACGAACTCTTGAATATCTTGGGAGCTCAAGGTTCTACGACGGCCGCGAAAGATGGAGAAAGCCTTCTGGCGAAGTCGATTAAATCGACTCCGGGAACGAATGGCCGTTTGACGCCTGAGCAGAACATTTTCCTTCAGTTCTTCGACAAGGGCGATTTTGAGAAAGCGCTCTATCAATGGCCAGCGGCTTTTGATGGAACGGCCTTTTCGAAAACATCGTCTGGTCGTGCGTTGAATGCGCTCGTTCTTTTTAAGAACGGCATTGAGGTCACGTCGCTCGAAATGCTTCTCGGTATCGAGAAGCCAAAAGAAATCGACGGTTTTATTTTGCAACGTTGGCGCGAAGCCGCGCCGGACAACGCTCCGGTTTGGGCTTCCATCAATACGGCGACTTGGAATCAAGGGTGGACCGACGTTTTCGGAATTGGTGCGGAAGTGCGTGTGCGTGGTCGCCAGGTCTACTCGGCTGATCAAGCAGAGACGGTACGCGAGCTCATTAAAAAGACGCAGATCGACACGCGTGAGCGTGCGTGGTTGTCTTGGCAGCTCGTGATTGCTCTTGCTCAAGGGGAAGACGCGGGGGTTGCGGGTAAAGCTTTGGCGCTTTTGATGAAAGCTCCGAACAACCCTGTCAGCCAAGATCTTATGACGATGACGGCAGCCCGTTTGCTTTTCCAAAACGGTTTCCTTGATGCCGCGATCAAGTATTACGAGCGTATCGGAAAAAAATCGGACTACTGGTTTGACGCTCAAGAAGAAATCGCATGGGGACATATTCGTAAAGGTGAGCCGCAGAATGCGATTGCGATCACACGTACGCTTGTTGCTCCTGCGTTTTCTTCGCAGGTTGGGCCGGAGCCTTACTTTTTGCGATCTCTCGCGGAACTCAAGGTTCGTGACTACCCAGCGGTACTCA
>JAVFAU010000017.1:0-12658 GCA_034002335.1 Bdellovibrionales bacterium
AGATGGTGATACGGTTAAGAAGGGTCAGGCTCTTGCTGAGTGGGATCCGTACTCGAACCCAATCATTACGGAGGTTGCGGGTCGCGTGAAGTTCCAGGATATCGATGAAGGTGTCACGATGTCGGAACAAGTCGATGCGGTGACGGGCTTCGCTACGAAGGTCATCATTGAGTCGAAGTCGGCCGAGCTTCGTCCTGCAGTCGTGATCACAGACGAAAACGAAACACCGAAGATGCTGCCGGGTCGTGAAATTCCAGCTCGTAACATCATTCCGGTCGGCGCTCAGCTTCTCGTGAGCGATGGTCAGGAGATTACAGCGGGTGAATTGATTGCGAAGATCCACCGTGAAACTTCAAAAACTCGCGATATCACGGGCGGTCTCCCACGCGTTGCCGAGCTCTTCGAAGCTCGTAAGCCGAAAGAAGCCGCGATCATCTCTGAAGTCGATGGTTACGTGACGTTCGGTAAAGACGTAAAGGGTAAACAGCGTGTGATCGTGACGCCTGAAACAGGCGAAGAGGCGCGCGAATATCTTATCCCTAAAGGTAAGCACGTTGCGGTTCGCGAAGGCGAATTCGTTAAAAAGGGTGAACCTTTGATGGATGGTCCAACGAACCCGCACGATATCCTTGCCGTTAAAGGGCCTACGGAGCTTTCGGCTTATTTGGTTAACGAAATCCAAGAAGTTTACCGTCTCCAAGGTGTTAGCTTGAACGACAAGCATATCGAGGTCATCGTTCGCCAGATGTTGCGTAAAGTCCGCATCGTCGATGGTTGCGATACGAAGTTCCTCACGGGCGAGCAGGCTGAGCGCATCGAGGTTGAAGAAGAAAACGAACGTATGGCTAAAGAGGGCGGACGCACGGCGATCGTTGAGCCTCTCCTTCTTGGTATCACGAAAGTTTCTCTTTCGACGGATTCATGGATCTCGGCGGCTTCGTTCCAGGAGACGACAAAGGTTCTTACGGAAGCGGCGATCAACTCGAAAACCGACTTCTTGCGCGGTCTTAAAGAGAACATCATCATGGGTCGCTTGATTCCTGCGGGAACAGGTCTTTCGGCGTACAAGCGTTGGAAGATCGCGGTCGATGACGTTTCGGGCGAAGCGGCTGCGCTTCTTCCAGGAATGGGAATGCGCTCGCAAACAGTTTCGGCTCAGCAGTAATTGCGGGGTTCGGAGCTCGATCAGCGAAAATAAAAAGGGAGGCGAAAGCCTCCCTTTTTATTTTCTCGCCTAACCATGTGTCCTTTGTCGAGTTTCTTACCCTAAGAAGTTAGCAAGGTGTTGGCGGGTGGAAAAAAAGAGGAGCTTCGGTCGATCAAGAGTTGGCTCGTAAGGCCTTTAAAATCGACCTGAGCCGGTGTATGAGGAAGGCGTTGACCCGTTTCCTCGCGCTATTTTCAATGGTTTCCTTGACGCCAGTCGGCTTTTTCCCTTAAAACCGCCATTCCTCTCCGAAAATATGACTCCATTTGGGGTCGACTGTTTTTTGAGATCGGTCCGCGCCTCCAGAATTATTGGGGGTGCAGTAAACCCTGTCTCTCAGCTTCGTCGGCTGGGATGAGCAGAGAAAGGTTGAAGGAATGCCGACGATTAACCAACTGATCCGCCGCGAGCGGGCTGTTCAAAAGAACAAAACGGCGTCGCCAGCCCTTAAAGGCTGCCCACAACGTCGTGGTGTTTGTACTCGTGTGTACACGACAACTCCAAAGAAGCCGAACTCGGCTCTTCGTAAGGTTGCCCGTGTGCGTTTGTCTAACGGTTACGAAGTAACCTCCTACATCCCAGGTATTGGGCATAACCTTCAAGAGCACAGTGTGGTCTTGATTCGTGGCGGTCGTGTTAAGGACTTGCCAGGTGTGCGTTATCACATCGTTCGTGGAACGTTGGATACTCAGGGTGTTAACGGTCGTCTTGTCTCTCGTTCGAAATACGGAACGAAGCGACCTAAGAAATAAGGAGGACTCATGTCACGTCGTCGTCGGGTACATAAAAGAGAGATCCTTCCGGATCCAATCTATAGCGATATCGTCATCACTAAGTTCGTAAACAAAATGATGTTCGATGGTAAGAAGAGCACGGCTCAGGCGATCTTTTACGGCGCTTTGGACGAGCTAAAAACGAAAATCACTGAAGAAGAGCCTTTGACGGTTTTCCGTAAAGCTCTTGAGAACGCGAAGCCGCAAATCGAAGTTCGTTCACGCCGTGTCGGTGGTGCTACTTACCAGGTTCCGGTTGATGTTCGTCCGTCTCGCCGAGTGGCTCTTGCGATGAAGTGGTTGATCGACTACTCGCGCGAGCGCGGTGAAAAGGACATGGGCAAGCGTCTAGCTGGCGAATTGATCGATGCTTACAACAACCGTGGTAACGCGATTAAGAAAAAAGAAGACGTTCACCGTATGGCGGAAGCGAACAGAGCTTTCTCGCACTACAACTGGTAAATGTCCTAGTCAGGCACCTAAAGGCGTGCCTGATGAAGCACCCGAAAGGGTGCCTGATGAAGCACCCGAAAGGGTGCCTGATGAAGCACCCGAAAGGGTGCCTGATGAAAAAGACGCTCCCGTTCTTAGTGGGGCGCATGAAATCGGGTGTTTTTCTTGGCTCCTATGGGGCTTTTGGAAAACGCCCGTTTTCTTTTTTGGGTGTTCATGACTTAAAAATTTCGGTAACGTCGGGCCATACGTATCAAGCCAGCCGCATCTGCATTCGCTCAGGGGAAAATTATCGTGGGTAATAATTCGCAAAATTCTTATGTCGATCCTCTGAACGTGGAGACGGGGGCTTATAGCGGGATTGAGACGCTCCGGTTGACGCGAAATATCGGCATCATGGCCCACATCGATGCGGGAAAAACGACAACGACAGAGCGTATCCTTTTCTATACTGGCAAATCCTATCGCATGGGTGAAGTTCATGATGGCGATACGGTCATGGATTGGATGGAGCAAGAGCAGGAGCGCGGAATCACGATCACGTCCGCGGCCACGACATGTGCTTGGAAGAACTATCGTATCAACATCATCGATACGCCCGGACACGTTGATTTCACCATCGAAGTCGAGCGCAGCTTGCGCGTTCTTGATGGTGCGGTGGCTGTATTTGATGGCGTGAACGGCGTTGAGCCGCAGTCAGAGACTGTTTGGCGCCAGGCGGATCGTTACAAGGTTCCTCGCATTTGTTTTATCAATAAAATGGATCGTATCGGCGCGAACTTTTTAGGAAGTGTCGATACGCTGGTCGAACGCCTCGACGCGGCTCCGGTCTGTATTCAGTTGCCAATCGGTGCGGAGGATCGCTTTCAGGGCGTTATCGACCTGATCTCGATGAAGGCTCTCTACTGGCGGGACTCCGCGGATGGCGATCGTTTTGAAGTCGCGGATATCCCCTCTGACCTTGCTGAGGAGGCAAGTCTTTATCGTGAACGCTTGCTCGATAAGGTGACTGAGATCGACGACGCTTTGGCTGATAAGTTCCTGATGGGAGAGGAGATTTCTGAGACAGAAATCATCGCGGCTCTTCGTAAGGGAACAATCGCGATGAAGTTCTTCCCAGTGCTTTGTGGAGCCGCTTTTAAAAAGAAGGGCGTGCAGCCGCTTTTGGATGCGGTTGTTCGTTTTCTCCCAAGCCCGTTGGATATCCCAGCGGTTGTTGGCAAGGACCCGGCGAAAGAGGAGCGTGAGATTGTTTGTGAAACGGATTGGGATGCGAATCTCGCCTCGCTCGCTTTTAAAATCACGAGCGATCCGTTTGCGGGCGCGCTTACTTATGTGCGCGTGTATTCAGGTATTTTGAAAGTCGGGGATCAGGTCTTTAATCCCCGCGAGCAAAAGAAAGAGCGTATTCAGCGCCTCGTGCGCATGCATGCGAACTCTCGCGAAGAAATTCAAGAGCTTAAGGCTGGAGACATCGGCGCGGTCGTCGGATTAAAGTTCGCGGCGACGGGCGATACTCTTTGTCATGTCTCGCATCCGGTTGTGCTGGAGTCGATCCAGCTCCCAGAGCCTGTAATCGCGGTCGCAATCGAGGCGAAGTCGACGGCTGATCAAGAGAAGATGATGCAGGGACTGCAGCGTCTTGAAAAAGAAGATCCATCTTGTCGTCTTCGCGTGGATGCCGAAACTGGTCAGACGCTTCTTGATGGAATGGGCGAGCTGCATCTTGAAATTTTGGTCGATCGCCTGCTTCGCGAATACAAGGTTCAGGCGAACGTCGGTAAGCCGCAGGTGAGTTATCGGGAGACGATTTCGCGTACGGCGAAAGGTGAGTCTCGCGTCGAGCGCATGGTCGCTGGGGAAAACCAGTTTGGACACGCAGTCATCGAGGTCAAGCCAGGTGCGCGCGGGTCGGGATTCAAGTTTGCGAATGGCCTGTCGGCGACGGCTTTGCCGAAAGAGATGCTTGGTCCTATCGAACAGGGTATTCGTGAGTCGCTCGAGAACGGTGTTCTTGCTGGTTTCTTGATGGTTGATTTGGAGGTCGCGCTTGTGGCGGCTGAGTTCAATCAGGAAACATCGTCGGAAATGGCCTATAAGGTAGCGGGTGCGAATGCTTTCCGTGAGGCGGCCCGCAAAGCTGAGCCTCAGTTGCTTGAGCCTGTATTTAAAGTCGAGGTGACGACTCCGGACGAGTTCATGGGGGGCGTGATTGGAGACCTGAATTCTCGTCGCGGTAAGGTTCATTCGATGACGGCCAAAACGGGGCGCCAGGTTGTTGATGCAGAGGTGCCGCTTGCAACCATGTTCGGTTATGCGACGGATCTAAGATCGTTAACTCAGGGGCGTGGAACGTTCTCGATGGAGTTCAACGAGTTCGAAGTGACGCCTTCGAAGGTGGCACAGGAAATCCTTCAAAGGCTTGGGCGCGCTTAAAATCGTTCTAGCAAAAAAGCTAGAAATATTTTGACAAGCAATGAGGTTGGCCAGATACTGCGCGCCTTGAGTAGCCCAGAGTGCGGGCGGACACGGTGAGAAACCGATTGTTCTTGATGACTTCTTGCGAAGTTACCAACGACAGAAGCGGCGTAAAACTGTGCGATTCTGAAGGGATAGCGGATTTCGATTGATGCCAGTGGGAGAGGTGGTGAGCCAACAAGCTCGAAGCCCCTCGCTCCATGATGGCCGAAGCCGGAAAACGATAAAACCATAAAGAGTCGATTTTCTTGGGGAAATGTAAACGAAGGCCCGTATAGACGGGGAACGCGTTGACCTTCCTCAGGGCAGGGAACCTTTTCTCTGAACGATTCCAAGTGCATTCGGCAGTGAGTTGAGTAAGTTGGCTGCTCTTTGAGAGTGGCAATTTGGACAGTATCGTCGGACTAAAAATGTCCGGCAGGGTTTGAAAGGAACTAGGGTCATGCAGAGTCAGAAGATCCGCATTCGCCTGAAGGCATTCGATCACAAACTTCTCGATCAATCGACTCGAGAAATTGTTGAGACAGCACGTCGTACAGGTGCTCGTGTTGCGGGACCTATTCCGCTTCCTACGCGTATCAATCGTTATACGGTTCTTCGTTCTCCGCACGTCGACAAAAAGTCGCGTGAACAGTTCGAAGTGCGTACGCACAAGAGAATGCTCGACATTCTTGAGCCTACTCAGCAGACGGTAGACCAGCTTATGAAGCTGGATCTTTCTGCGGGTGTAGACGTTGAGATCAAGCTTTCTCACGGTTGATTTGGATTAATTTTTAACGAGAACTCTTTTAGGAGTAGTGGAAAATGACGGAATCCGGTGAACAGCAAGTAACCGCTGATACAGCGACGGCAGAGGCATCTGCTGCGGCGTCTGGTATCAAGTTGCGTGGGCTGTTTCTTAAGAAAGTGGGCATGACGTCTGTGTACGGTGATGCCGGCGAAATGGTTCCTGTGACGGTCCTCAAAATGGACCCATGGGTAGTAACTCAACTTAAAACAGCTGAAAAGGATGGCTACGCCGCGGTTCAGATCGCAAGTGGTCCTAAAAAAGCTGTGCGTACGTCGAAAGCGGAGCGTGGTCACTTGGCGAAAGCTGGGTTCGAAAACGGTGCGCATTTCATTCGTGAGATTCGTTATGACGAGCAGCTGCCTGCGGATCTTCAGGTCGGAAGCCGTGTTGCGATCGACAGCCTTGTAAAAGGTGATGTTGTGAAAGTGACATCGACTTCTAAAGGTAAAGGTTTTGCTGGTTCGGTTCGTCGCTATGGATTCGCGGGTGGTCCTGCGAGCCACGGTTCGAAGTTCCATCGTCAACCTGGTTCAAGCGGTAACCGTACATGGCCAGGCCGTGTAATGCCGGGCAAGAAGTTTCCAGGTCACCTTGGTGCGGAAACAGTCACTGTGAACAATGTAAAAGTAGTTGATGTGCTTTTGGACGAGAGCGTGATCCTTGTAAAAGGACCGGTCCCAGGAGCTCGCAATTCACTTGTGAAACTGGTTAAGGAGTAAGCCATGGCAACAATCGCGGTTTACAACTGGGAAAAGAAAAAAGTAGGCGATGTTGAGCTTCCTGGCGGCGTTTTTGAGCAGCCAGTTCGCAAAGACCTCCTCCACACTGTTGTCCGTTGGCAGCTTGCATGCCGCCGTCAGGGTAACGCTTCGACAAAGACCAAAGGTCTTGTGTCGGGTGGCGGTAAGAAGCCATTCAAACAAAAAGGTACTGGCGGAGCTCGTCAAGGTTCGAGCCGTTCTCCTTTGATGCCAGGCGGTGGTACGGCGTTTGGTCCCCAGACTCGTAGCTACGCATACTCTCTTCCAAAGAAAGTGCGTCAAGCGGGTTTGCGCAGTGCTCTTTCTTTCTTGGCGAAAGAGGGACGTCTTCATGTCGTGGAAGATATGAAGTCGGAAGGTAAAACAAATGAGTTGGCTAAGAAGCTGGCGAATTTTGGTCTCGAAAAAGCAGTTTTGCTTGATGGTTCGACGGATGCGTTGATGGCACGTGCTGCCCGTAACCTTCCTAAGTTCCGTTACTACGGAACAGAAGGTTTGAACGTGTACGATCTTCTCAAGTTTAACAACGCGGTCCTTTCAAAGGGCGCGATCCAAAAGATCGTTGAGCGTTGTGGGTTGGAGGGCTGAGCATGAGTCACATTATTAAAGCCCCTTTGATTTCGGAAAAGAACGCGGCTCACGCTGAAGATGCGAACACATACGCATTTGAAGTAGCGTTGGACGCTTCGAAGCCAGAAATCCAAAAGGCAATTGAAACATCTTTTAACGTTAAAGTTGAAAGCGTTCGCACGCTGATCTGCCGCGGAAAGTACTTCCGCAAACAGATCAAGTTGGGCGCGCCTAAACACTGGAAGAAAGCTCTTGTTAAGCTTAAAGCTGGCGAGAAGATTTCGATCTTTGAGGGGGCATAACCATGGGTATTAAGACTTACCGTCCCCGGACTCCTGGACTCCGTCAGAAAACAGGGTTCGACTTCGCGGAGATCACGAAAACGACTCCAGAGAAGTCGTTGACAGCTCCAATTCGTCGTAAAGCGGCTCGTAACAACCACGGGCAAATCACGATTCGTCACCAAGGTGGTGGTCACAAGCGTCGTTATCGCTTGATCGACTTCCGTCGTGCGAAACTTGAAGTGCCTGCGAAGGTTGCGTCGATCGAGTACGATCCAAACCGTACGGCTCGTATTGCGTTGCTTCATTATGTTGATGGCGCAAAAACGTACATCGTCGCGCCAATCGGTTTGAACGTCGGTGATGTAGTCGTAACGAGTGCATCTGCGGATATTAAGCCAGGAAACGCATTGCCTCTTTCGGCGATCCCTACTGGTACGATCATCCACAACGTCGAGCTTCGCCCTGGTAAAGGCGCGCAGGTCGCACGTGGAGCGGGCGTCGGAGCGACTTTGGTTGCGAAGCTTGGGCAGTACTGCCAGGTTCGTTTGCCAAGTGGAGAAGTTCGTCAGGTTCTTTCAACATGTCTCGCTTCAATCGGACAGGTTGGAAACACTGACAACGAAAACGTAAGCATCGGTAAAGCTGGTCGCAACCGTTGGCGCGGGATTCGTCCAAGCGTTCGCGGTATGCATATGAACCCAGTCGATCACCCGCTCGGTGGTGGTGAAGGCGTGGGTAAAGGGCATCATCCAGTTACGCCTTGGGGTCAGCCTTGTAAGGGCTATAAGACTCGTCATAACAAGCGTACTGATAAAATGATCATCAAGCGGCGCAAGTAAGGGAGTCGGCTAATGGCACGCTCGATTAAAAAAGGTCCTTTTATCGACCACCATCTTCTTAAGAAGATCCAGGTTGCGATTGAAAAGGGTGACAAAAAGATCATTAAGACATGGTCGCGCCGATCGACAGTTCTGCCGGAAGCAGCAGGACTTTCATTTGCCGTCCATAACGGCCGCAAGTTTGTTCCGGTTTATGTTTCGGAGCAGATGATCGGTCACAAGTTTGGCGAATTCGCTCCAACTCGGACTTACCACGGTCACGCTGAGAAAAAAGCGGCCGGCGGCCCGAAGAAGTAATGAGACGGTGAATAATGGAAATTAAAGCTTATCTTAGAAATGCAGGCGTTGGGTGTCAGAAGGCGAGAATCCTTGCTGACCTCGTACGTGGCAAAGATGTTAACGAAGCGATTCGCATCCTTGCGTTCATGCCTCAGAAGCCAGCTGGCCTTCTCAAGAAATTGATTGAGTCGGCGGTTGCGAACGCGGAAGCGAAAAAAGTTGTCGATGTCGACACACTTTACGTTAAGCACGTTTCGGTTGATATGGGGCCAAGCCTCAGTCGATTCCGTCCACGCGCTCAGGGCCGTGCGACTCCGATCAAACGTAAAAGCAGCCACTTCAACCTCATTTTGGACGAGAGGTAATCGGCAATGGGACAAAAGGTAAACCCGATTGGTCTACGCGTAGGTGTGATTCGTACTTGGGACTCTCGCTGGTAAGCGAAGGGTTCGACATACATCGACAACCTTCACGAGGACTTTAAACTTCGTAAGTACCTTCAAGAAAAACTTCGCCATGCGGGTGTTTCGAAGATCGAAACAGAGCGTGCGGCTAAGAAGGTAAAGGTCATTATCCACACAGCTCGCCCCGGTGTTGTTATCGGGAAGAAGGGTGCTGGAATTGATCAATTGAAAGCTGAAGTTCAGAAGCTTACTTCGAACGAAGTTTTCGTAAACATTCAAGAAGTTCGCAAGCCAGACGTCGATGCTCAGCTCGTAGCTGAAAACATCGCGCAACAGCTTGAGAAGCGTATCTCTTGGCGTCGTGCTTTGAAGAAGTCGATTGCAGCTGCTATCCGCGGCGGCGTTCGCGGTATCAAAGTACAGGTTGCTGGCCGTCTCGACGGTGCGGAGATCGCTCGTACAGAATGGTACACAGAGAAGAGCGTTCCTCTTCACACGCTACGTGCAGACATCGATTACGGTGTAGCGCGCGCGACAACAGCCTACGGGATCATCGGCGTAAAAGCATGGATCTACAAAGGCGACATCATGACTCAGCGAGAAGCTGATGAGGTGAACCGTGCTAAGTCCTAAAAGAACAAAATATCGTAAGAGCCATAAAGGCCGCCGTAAGGGCTTCGCTTGCCGAGCGAACTACGTTGCATTCGGCGACTTCGCTCTTCAAGCAGCGGAAGATTGCGCGTTGACGTCTCGCCAAATCGAAGCGAGCCGTATCGCGATCAGCCGCTCGGTAAAGCGTGGTGGTAAAGTCTGGGTTCGCGCGTTCCCTCATAAACCGGTGAGCCGTAAGCCAGCAGAAGTACGTATGGGATCCGGTAAAGGTAACCCTGAATTGTGGGTTGCGGTTTTGAAGCCGGGACAGGTTATTTTCGAAATTAACGGTGTAACTCGTGAACAGGCAGTAGAGGCATTCCGCCTTGCTGGTCACAAGTTGCCTCTAAAAACTAAGTTCTTGGCTCGGGAGTAGACGATGCTTTTCTCTGAAATTACAGGCCTATCGGCTAAAGAATTGGTGAAAAGAAAGCGCGAACTTCAAGCGGAACTTTTCGAAGCTCGTATGAAGAACTCTCTTGGTCAGCTCGCGAATCAAATGACGATTCGTGCGGCTCGCAAAGACATCGCTCGTTTGAACACGGCGCTGACTTTGTTGGTGAGCAAGGGGTCGACAGCGGGAACGGCGTCGAAGAGTGCGGCTGGCGCAAAGAAAACTGTGAAGAAATCTTCGGCGAAGGCGGGCGCGGCTAAAAAAGCGAGCAAGAAGCCAGTCCGTGGAAAGAAAGGTTGATGCAATATGAAAAGCCCTGAAACTGCGGCACGCGGTCGCCGGATTGAAGTGGTTGGAGAAGTCATCAGCGATAAGATGCAGAAGACAATCTCCGTCCAGATCTTCCGCCAGGTCCGTCATAAGAAATATGGAAAAATCATGCGTCGTAGCTCGGTATTCAAAGCTCACGACGAAAAGAGCTTGGCTAAGACTGGCGACATCGTCCGTATCATCCATACGCGTCCGATGAGCAAAACGAAGCGCTGGGTTCTTAAGGAAGTGGTTCAGCAAGGGAACCGCACTCAAGAGGTGGCTCTATGATCCAGATGCAAACTCGCCTTCGAGTTGCAGATAACTCGGGCGCTAAAGAAGTAATGTGCATCAAGGTGCTTGGCGGCTCTCAGCGTCGTTACGCATCTGTAGGTGACATTGTTGTAGTTTCGATTCGTGAGTCTCTTCCTCAATCAAAAGTGAAAAAGGGAGACGTAGCGAAGGCCGTGATCGTGCGTACAAAGCGCAAGGTTCGTCGTGCAGATGGAACGTTCATTCGTTTCGACGACAACTCGGCTGTTTTGATTAACAACCAAAAAGAACCAGTCGGTACCCGTATTTTCGGACCGGTTGCTCGTGAACTTCGTGCCAAGCAATTCGTGAAAATCGTCTCGCTTGCTCCGGAAGTTTTGTAAGGAGTGCGCTGTGAGTAAAGCTACGCACGAAAAGACTCTGAACAGAGTCCAGAAGAAGTACCAGTCGGAAGTCGTATCGGCTCTTAAGTCTCAATTGGGAGTACAGAGCGCGATGCAAGTTCCTCGTCTGGAGAAGGTCGTCATCAACGTATGTCTTGGTGACGCAACTCAAAACCCGAAGCTTGTGACACAAGCGGCGGAAGAGTTGACTACAATTGCCGGCCAAAGAGCGGTTATCACAAAAGCAAAGAAGGCGATTTCGAACTTCAAGCTTCGTGAAAACATGCCGATTGGCGCGCGCGTGACTCTTCGTGGTGAGCGCATGTGGGCGTTCATGGACCGCTTGATGAGCTTGGCTCTTCCGCGCGTTCGTGACTTCCGCGGATTGCCACCAAAAGGATTCGACGGGCGTGGAAACTACAATCTTGGTCTTAAGGAACAGATTGTTTTCCCTGAGATTAACTATGATCGCGTCGACAAGGTTCGCGGCATGAACATCACGATCTGCACGTCTGCAGAAGATGATGCTGCTGGAAAAGCTTTGTTGGAAGCGTTGGGCATGCCGTTCCGCAAATAAGCGGACCTGGTGATCGAGCGAACGAAGAACGCTCGGTTTGAATTGAAACTTCGATTTGGAGCGAAGATGGATACGATCGGTGAATTTCTAACTCGAGTTCGCAATGCGGGTCTCGCACGCCACGAGAAAGTGGATGTTCCGAGTTCTAAAGTGCGTGTTGGGATCGCGAACGTTTTGAAACAAGGTGGCTATATCCGCGATTTCAAAGTCGTGAAGGATGGCAAGCAAGGTATGATGCGAATCTACTTGCGTTATTTGGACGATGGACGTCATGCGATTACGAAAGTAGATCGTGCGAGCCGTCCGGGGCGTCGCCTCTATGTTTCGTGCGATGCGATTCCAAAGGTGCGTTCAGGTTTCGGGATTGCGGTCCTGAGCACGAGCAAAGGTATTATGAGCGACAAAATGGCGGCAGAACAGCGTCTCGGTGGAGAGCTGGTCTGCACGCTGTGGTGATCAGGAATTGGTGGTAGATCATGTCAAGGGTAGGTAAAGCACCTGTTGTTATCACGAACGGCGTACAAGTTACGATCACGCCGGGGAACGAAGTCACAGTTAAAGGTGCAAAAACATCTATGACTGTAGCAATGCGTCCTGAGGTTTCGGCGAAAGTCGAAAACAATCAGATCGTTCTCACTCGCAAGGATGATTCCCAGCAAGCGCGTGCGCTTCACGGACTTTATCGTGCGCTTGTTCAGAACGCGATGACGGGAGTGACAACAGGATTCACGAAGTCTTTGGATTTGGTAGGCGTTGGATACCGAGCAGCTGTAAGCGGTAAGAAGCTTGAGCTTTCACTTGGTTACAGCCATCCAATTCACTTCCCAATTCCTGAAGGAATCGAAGTGAAAGTTGAAAAACAAACTCAAATTTCCGTTACTGGAGCGAGCCGAGAGCTTGTTGGTCAGGTTGCTGCGAAGATTCGTGGTTTCCGTCCACCAGAGCCTTACCTTGGCAAAGGCGTGAAGTACTCGGACGAGAAACTTCGCCGCAAAGAAGGCACGTCGGCTGGTAAATAAGGTGGGTGAACTGTGAGAATTCGTACATCTAAGCAGACAGCAACCAAAGCGGTTGCTCGCGAAAAAAAGAAGATGAAGATTCGCAAACGCGTAAAAGGCACGGGCGAAAGACCGCGTCTTTGTATCTTCCGCAGCGCACGTCACGTCTACGCTCACGTTATCGATGATGCTCCGGGCGTCACGGTGGGGTCGGCGGCGACGCTGGATACTGACG
>JAVFAU010000018.1:0-12528 GCA_034002335.1 Bdellovibrionales bacterium
ATGAGTGCATGACCCACACATCAAGCGATGATGTATGGGCCAAGATCCAATCTCGAAATCAGTCTTTATAGTCGTCGACGACGATGCCGTAGCGTTTGATTTTACGCAAAAGCGTGTTCTTTGGAATGTTCGCTTCGGCGACGGTTTTGTTGATGCGCCCTTTGTTCGCCTTCAAAGCCGAGATGATGAATTCTTTCTCGGCTTGCTCTTTAAAGGCATCGTAATCGAGCGGGCCGCTCGCCGAAACTTGCATCGAGCCAAGTGCGTTTGGAGCCGCGTTCAAATTCTCGTTCGCTTTGGCGACCAGGTTTTCCGGCAGAGACGGCAGCGTGATACGGTCCGAGTTTTCGATAATGAACGCGCGCTCGACGACGTTCTCGAGTTCACGGATGTTACCCGGCCAGCGATAGCGTTTCAAAATTTGCAACGCCTCGTCGGTGATGCTTGTGATTGAGCGATTGTGATTTTTCGAGAAGCGTTTCATGAAATACTGCGAGAGTTCCTCGATGTCGTCGATGCGTTCGCGCAAAGGCGGCAAGAAGATCGGCATGACGTTCAAGCGGTAGAACAAGTCCTCGCGGAAGGTGCCGTCTTCGATCATTTTCTCAAGGTTTCGGTTTGTCGCCGCGATGATGCGGGCGTCGGTGCGAATCTCGCGGTTTGAGCCGATCGGCATGAACTTCTTCTCTTGAAGCACGCGTAGAAGGCGAACCTGCATTTCGGGTTTTAGCTCCGCCACCTCGTCGAGGAAGATCGTGCCGTTGTTCGCGAGCTGGAATTTTCCGATCTTGCGTTCGTGCGCGCCCGTGAAGGAACCCTTTTCGTGGCCGAAGAGTTCGCTTTCCATGAGGGTTTCTGGAATCGCGCCGCAGTTGATGGCGATCATCGATCCTGATTTGCGAGGTGAGTTGAAGTGAATCGCGCGAGCGACGAGCTCTTTGCCCGTTCCGTTTTCGCCGCGAATCAGGACCGTCGTATCGACTTTGCAGAGGCGGTGGATGAGGTCGAACACGTCGCGCATTTTCTTACTCGTGCCGACGAACTCGCTGTCGATATCGTCGTCGAAGATCGGGTTCGAGAGGGCGAGGCGCGAAACCATTTCGCGAGCTTCATTCGCACGCGTGACGATTTCGATGAGCTTCTCCGGTTGGACCGGCTTTTCAAGATAGTCGTATGCGCCTTCTTTAATCGCGGCGACGGCGTCTTGAAGGTTCGAGTGCGCAGTCATGAGAACCACGAACGTTCGAGGGTCGTGGGCCTTGATTTGTTGAAGCGCTTCGATGCCGTTTAGTTCGGGCATGCGGACGTCCATGAGAACGAGATCCCAATCGCCGGTTCTGAATTTTTCAACGGCTTCTTTGCCGTTGGTGGCTTCCGCGATATCGAACTCGAAATCCGGGATAGAGTTCCGCAAAACCGAAATCACTGATTTCCGAAGTTCCGCTTCGTCGTCAACGATGAGGGCTTGTATGCGTTTTTTCATGTTTGTCCTTTCGAGCCTTTTTCGAGCCTGTCGCGCTGTTCGTGTGCTATTCCGTCGGTAGTTTGAACCCGATCAGGGTTCCCTGACCTGGTTCGCTTTCAAGAAACACTTCGCCGCCATGTAGCTCGACGAAGTATTTCACGAGATAGAGCCCAAGGCCAGAACCGCTTGCTGTGCTGTTGATCTTATGGCCTCGTGTAAACTTATTCCAGACAAGCGCTTGGTCTTCGTGCGCGATACCTGGTCCAGTATCTTTCACCGAAACGACCACGTATTGAGCTTCTTCCGTGGATGAAACCACGACGGAGCCCCCTGTTGGAGTGTATTTGATCGCGTTTTCAATGAGGTTGTGGATCATCTCTTCAAGCAGGGTCGGATCCACTTCGATCGAGAACATGGGCTCAAGCGCCGATTGAATCGCGATCTCTTTTTCTCGCGCCAAAGGGCGTAGTCGGCCCAGCACGCGGTCGATGGCTTCGTTCACGTCAACTGGTTCGCGCGTGATCGAGAAGTCCCGCGCTTCGATCTTGGTGATCTGAAGAATGCTGCGAATATAGCGATTTAAATCTTCCGAGGAGCGACGCAGGTTGCGAAGATCGTCGGAAAGCTCGCCGTCAGAAGCGTGTGTGAGCAGGCGATCGCAGATGGCTTGAATCTTCGCGATCGGTGTTTTCAGGTCGTGACTCATCATGCTGACGAAGTTGGTTTTAAGCTGCTCGAGCTCTTCGGTGGCCAGGCGATCTTGTTCGAGCTTCCAGTTGCGAGCCTCGTTGGCCGCGACTTGATGGCTTAAGAAGACCATATAGGTGACCGCGACTTGAACCACGGGGGCGACGGCCGGAATCCAGAAGGCGAATGAGTCAAAGAGCCAAGCTGAGATCGAGAGCCAAACGAGCGTGCTCACGACGATCCCGAAGATCACAATCGGCTGCGGATAGTTCAAGATGAACAGCACAGACAGGATTACGATGAGGCCCGACAGAAGGTACGAGACCCAAAGCGGAAGTCTGTGCGGTTCCTTTTCGCGAAGAATGCTGTTTGTGATGTTCGCGATGACGTCGGTGCGGCTCATACGGCCAAGCGGCGTTGAGTAAAGCTCGCTTGCGTCGGAGCGGTTGCCGATGATGACGATCTTCCCATGAAAGACTTCCGGCGGAACGCGGCTTTCTAGAAGGTCGCGCACCGAAACCGTCGGAAACGAGCCCGCGGTTCCGAGATAGTTGATCTCAATGGGGGCATCGTAATTGATGTCGCGTTGAAAACCGAATTTTTCAGGCCAAGGTGAAATTGTAGGATCGGCGGGATCGCCTCCGCGTGCGAGATTCGCGAGCCTCGTGCCCATGTGCGGAATTTGAACGAGCGAACGGGAATAGCGTCGCAATGTTCCGTCGTCGTCGACGCGTAGGCTGCGAAGGGCGACGTTGCGGTTGTAGGTTGCGGCGAAGACGGGAATCAGGGCGCGGCCCGCGCTATCGAGGTCGGCTCCCCAGACGATGCGAGGATCTTCGAAGAGCGCACGTGTCGCGGGGCCGACTTTTCCGGGACGAACGCTCTCGCCAAAGTGAAACGTCACGCCGACTGCGACCGGGAGATCCGCCAGAACAGTCGAGAGAATTTTCTCCCAAAGAGCTGTGCTCCAGAAAAGTGAATCGCCGGCGGTGGAAACCTCTTTGAGTGGGCGCCAGATATTTCGGATCTGCGGATCCAAGGCCATCCAATCGCGCTCGTTGACGTCGATGACGACGATGCGTGAATCGAGCGCCTCTGGTTTTGGGCCTCGGATTTTGTAGCGCAGGTCGTGTGTGCCGCTTTGATCGATCGTGATGAGGATCGCGCCGATAGCCCAGCAGAGCAAAGCTCGTGACGTGATGGAGCGTTTTCGCCAAACACGCGCCCATAAATGGGTGCCCCGAAGCCATAGCGATTGGATCGCCCCGTCGAGGCCCAGGAGCCGGACGGTTCTTAAAGCGAGATTTCTCCACAAAGACATTAACGCTATGTAGCAAATAACTGAGGAACTGCCAACGAGAGAAGAGGAATTCGAGAAGACTTTAGTGTGCCCTGAATGGGTGGTAGCTTGTGGTTATGTTGAAGGTTTTTGATGGTGTCGCGGCATTTGAGGGCTCGCTTTACGGCTCTCCCACGGTTTTAACGATAGGGAACTTCGATGGGGTCCATCGTGGGCATCAGGAGTTGATCGGGCGAGCCGTGGCTCGTGCCCGTAAAGAGGGCGTCCCCAGTGTGGTTTTTACCTTCGAACCGCATCCGCTCATGGTTTTAAAGCCCGAACTGAAGCTGAAGCGTTTGTTCGACTCAATTGACCGCCAGGAGCGTCTGGCTGCTCTCGGAGTCGATATATTGGTTGTGGAGCCATTTTCGCGTCGGTTTTCGCAGCTCTCGCCGGAAAAGTTTCTGACGGAGAATGTGATTCGACCGTTTCAGCCGAAGGCGCTCGTTGTGGGCTATGACTTCAGTTTTGGAGCGAACCGCTCGGGGTCCATCGATTATCTGACCCGCCACGCGAAATCTCCGGCGGTTCCGTTTGATGTTGAAGTGGTGCCTCCCGTCACGATTTCAATCGAGGGCAAAGACACGATCGTCTCGTCCACGCGCATTCGCCAGGCCCTTTCGGCCGGAAAGGCGGCCGAGGCGGCGGCGCTGCTTGGTCGCCCTTATGTCGTAAGGGGGATCGTGAAAAAGGGAGCTGGGCGCGGGCGCACGATTGGCATTCCGACGGCGAATATCGATCCAACGGTCGAAGCGGGAATTCAGCCGGGAGTGTACGCGGCTTATGCGCGGCTTTCCGGGCAAACGGGCGCGCATGCGGGGCGTTTCGCGGCAATGGTGAATATCGGAACGAATCCGACGTTTACGGGCGATGCGACGACTTTGCATATCGAGGCGCACTTGCCGGAGTATGACGGCGAAAAAGAGGGCGATCTTTACGGAGAAACGATGGAGCTTCATTTTGTAACCCGCATTCGTGACGAGCGAAAGTTTGGTTCTGTCGCGGAGCTTGTCGCTCAAATTCGGCGGGATATCGCGGCCGGCCTCGAGGCTTTGAAGCCCGATGGGGGGACGATCTGACAAAGCCTCTTGAGCTATGGAATGTTGGAATCGAGGATGAAGCCGAAGCGGCTCGAGCCGCGCTTTTAGCGGAGCTTATTCAGAGTGAACTGGCCGGAACGCGTTCTTTTGCGGCGTTGGATGAGATGAACGAGAGTGAGTTCAAAGGGCCGATGTTGGTGCGGCTGTTCGGCCGCAGCAACACGCAGGTGTTGAGCTGGCTAAGCGCTCAAGCCAAGGTTGCAAGCGAAGTCGCGGTTCTGGGTTACGGTGACGGAATCATCATCGAAGAAGGCGCAGGTCCGCGCGTGGTCGGCGTTTTTCCTGAAGCCTTCGTTGCGGCGTTTGCGCATCACAAGCTGACCTACGATTTGTCGGGAGCCGGGATTATTATCGGGGTGAACGAAGAGACTCGGGTCATCGCGGCATCGCTTTCTCGTTTGGGTTTAAAGCGCTTGTTCGTGGTGGATGCCGATGACCGCAAAACGGAGCAGATGGTGCAGATACTTCGTCGCCGTCTGTTCGGCATCGATATTCAAACGGTGGCGCGAGTGGCGCTGACGCAGGTGCCGACGGAGGCATCGGTCGCGGTTTGCCTGGCGGACCCAAAAGAAGAAGCGTTGATCGAGGACATTTCGTATTTGAACTTCTTAAAAGAGCGCGGACTTTGGATCGACTGGTCCGGCGCGGGCGAGGAAACTCGTTTGCAAGATGAGGTCATGAGCGCCGGTTCCGAAACCTTTTCGGCGAACGTGATTCGGGCTTGGCGCGACGCTTGGCTGGTTGCCACGATGACTGGACAAAAGCCCAATGAGCTCGCGGAGCGTTTGGCCGAGCGATACAAAGGTCTGACCTCGTCGTAGGTCCTGCTCGCGCCTGTCTTTGAAGACGAAGAATCTGAAATAGATGCCGAAAGACGGCAATCCCTCCTAGAATGTAGAAAGCGCCTCGACGCCTTTTTGGGTTTCGAGGTTCTCGTAGTTGTGGGTTGATGTGATGGGTTGATTCGACCAAGGAGTGGTCATGTCTCAAGCTAGTTCGGCAGGAAGTGGCGCAGGTTCGGGAGGTCCGGGCTCAAACGCCGGCGGAAAGAAAACTGTCGGTGAGCTTCTCGTTATAGAACGAAAAGTTTCCGTGACCCAGTTGGCGGAGGCTCGAGAAGAACAGAAGAAGAACGGTGGTCGTTTGACGTCCGCTCTTGTTCGCCTCGGTCACATGAACGACAAGGAACTCGCGGACTTTCTTGGTTCGCAGTACAGCGTTCCCGCGGTCGATCTTGAGCATTTTGAAATCGATGAATCGGCGTTGTCGACGCTCACGCGTGAAATTTGTGAAAAGCATCTTGTTATTCCGGTTTCGCGCGCGGGTGATACGCTTGTCGTGGCTTTTTCTGATCCATCAAACCTCTTCGTGCGGGACGATCTGCGATTCATCACGAAGTGTAAGATCGAAGTCGTCGTCGCGGCGGAAAATGCGATTCAAAAGGCGATCGAACGGTATTACCGCAGGGGACAAGACCTTGGGCGTTTGGTCGACGAAATGGAGAATTCCGACGAAGCGTTGAACTTCACGCAGTCGCTTGAAGCCTTGGCGCTCGACAAGGACAGCGAATCGGGACCGATTGTTAAGTTCGTGAATTTGATGCTCGCCGAATCGATTAAGCTCAAGGCTTCGGATATTCATATCGAACCGTATGAAAAGCGTTTTCGCGTTCGTTTTCGTATCGACGGCCTTTTGCATGAAAAAATTCAGCCGCCACCGGGAGTCGCGGCCGGTCTCGTGAGCCGTTTGAAGATCATGTCGCGTTTGGATATCGCCGAACGCCGCAAACCTCAGGACGGTCGTTTGAAAGTGAAAACGATGTCGCGGCAAGAGGTCGATTTTCGCGTGAGCGTTTTGCCGACTTTGTTCGGTGAAAAGGTCGTTATGCGTCTTCTTGATAAAGGAAACCTGAAGCTCGATATGACGAAGCTTGGTTTCGAGGACGACGATCTTTTGGTTTTCCGAGAGAAAATCAGCGAGCCGCAGGGAATGATCCTCATCACGGGGCCGACTGGTTCCGGTAAGACGGTCACGCTTTACTCGGCGTTGCAGTCGTTGAACGATCCGCAGGTGAATATCTCGACTGCGGAAGATCCGGTGGAATTCAATCTCGACGGCATCAACCAGGTTCAGGTGAACCCGGATATCGGTTTTGATTTCGCGGACGCCTTGCGTTCGTTTCTTCGTCAGGATCCCGACGTCATTCTTGTCGGTGAGATCCGCGATCTCGTGACGGCTGAAGTCGCGTTCAAGGCGGCGAGTACGGGCCACTTGGTTCTATCGACGCTCCACACGAACGATGCGCCGGCAACGGTTTCGCGTCTGCTTGATATGGGAATTGTTCCTTACGTCATTACCTCGACGGTCTCGGTGGTGGTCGCTCAGCGTCTTGTTGGACGTGTGTGCGAGCGCTGCAAAGAGCCACACAAGGTCGAAAAAGCGGCGTTGATTCGAGCCGGTGTTCCGGAAGCGGAAGCCGATCAGTACGAACCTGTTCGTGGAACTGGGTGCGCGAACTGTAACGGTTCCGGTGTTAAGGGGCGAGTGGCATTGTTTGAGGTCATGACGATTACCGATGTGCTGCGCGAAGCGATTTTGAGTGGCGCGGGCCCTGTGGAAATCAAGCGAGCCGCTTTGCGCGGAGGGATGCGCTCCCTACGGCAGGCAGGTTTGATGAAATTGAAAAAAGGCGAGATTTCGTTTGAACAGCTTCTGACAATGACTGTCGGAGATGGGCAAGTGACGAATTGATGCATCTTGTGTGGAGACTTTGAGTCATGGTTTCTCTTCTGCAGCTCTTGAAATTTGCGACCGATCAGGGGGCTTCAGACTTGCATTTGGTCGCGGGATCACAGCCGGCGTTGCGTGTGAACGGACGCATCGTGCGAGTGAAGTCTGAAGTTCTCACGAAGGAAATGACTCGTAAGCTCTGCTACTCGGTCTTGAGTGACAATCAAAAGGCGAAGTTTGAAGAAGAGCGCGAACTCGACTTCAGTTTCGAAGTGAAAAACATGGCTCGTTTTAGGGCCAACATATTTTTCCAACGAGGAACGGTTTCGGGTGTTTATCGTAAGGTTCCCGTCACGATGCCACGGTTCTCGGACTTGGCCATGCCGAGCGCGATTGGGGACCTCACGCTTTTGCCGCACGGATTGGTTTTGGTCACGGGGCCGACCGGCTCCGGTAAGTCCACGACGATCGCGAGTTTGATTGATAAAATCAACCAGGAGAGTTTTGGCCATATCGTGACGCTCGAGGATCCGATCGAGTTCATTCACCCACACAAAAACTGTATCGTGAACCAACGTGAGGTCGGGGCGGACAGTTTGAGCTACGGCGACGCGATGAAGTACTTGCTTCGTCAAGATCCCGATGTCGTGCTGTTGGGCGAGATGCGTGATCTGGAAACGATCGAAGCCGCGCTGGTCACGGCCGAAACGGGGCATTTGGTCTTCGCGACTCTTCATACGAATTCAGCGATTGCCACGATCAACAGGGTCGTGAGCGTGTTTCCTTCGGAGCAGCAAGAGCGTGTTCGGGTTCAGCTCTCGTTCACTCTTCAAGCCGTAATTTCGCAGAGACTCTTGCCGGCGCTCGGCGGCGGTCGTGTGGTCGCCTGCGAGTTCATGATGATGACGCCTGGTATTCGAAACCTTGTGCGCGAAGGCAAGCTGCATCAAATCGAATCGCTGATGCAAGTTGGGCAGGAGAAGTCGGGGATGGTGACGATGAACCAATCGCTGATGCAGTTGATTTTGCGTCGTCGCATCGATCTGCGTACGGCATTTGAGGCCTCTCCGAACCTCGAGCAACTTGAGAAGATGTTGAAGCAGGCTGGTGTCTGATGTCGAAGTTCACGTTTGAAGCCAAAGACGTACGGGGCCGGATGTTCAAAGGCGAACTTGAGGCGGCCAGCGAAAGCGAAGCGCGAATCAAGCTTCGCGCTCAAAAGCTGATGCCCGTTCGCGTGAACAGGGTCGAACAAAAAGTGAGCATGGCGAAGAAAGTCGGCGGTCGCCGGGTTTCGGCAAAAGAACTGCAAATATTCACCCGTCAGCTCGCGACGTTGCTCGGATCAGGTATTCCGATTTTGCAGTCGCTTGAGATTCTTTCGCAGTCGCAGAAGAGTGCCGCTTTAAGTGTCGCGATCAAGTCGATGGTGAGTGATATTAATCAAGGGCGACGTTTCGGCGAAGCCATGGCGGAGCATCCGTTCGTGTTCGATCGCTTCTATGTGAACATGGTAAAGGCCGGCGAAGAGTCGGGTAACATCGATGCGATTTTGAATCGCCTCGCGCAGTACATTGAAAAGTCCGTCAAGATTCAAGGACAGATCAAGGGCGCCATGGTTTATCCGGCGGCTATTCTTGTTGTCGCGGGCCTTGTGGTCGCGGGCCTTCTTGTGTTTGTAATTCCGAAGTTTGAAAGCGTATTCGCAAGTTCGGGACAAGAGCTCCCTGGTTTGACGAAAATGGTCGTCGCGATGTCCAAGGGCTTTATGTCCTACTGGTGGATGGTTCTGGGTGGAATCATGGGCCTGGTTTTTTTGATCATCAATTACTATCGCACGGAAGACGGCAAGCGGACCATTGACGGGATTGTTATCGATGTGCCGCTCATGGGCGATCTTATTCAAAAAGCCGCCATCGCGCGTTTCACGCGAACTTTGGCGACGCTCCTGAGTTCCGGTGTTTCCATTATGGAGGCGCTTGAGATCGCATCGAAGGTCGCGGGAAACACCGTTATCGAGCTCGCGCTCTTGCGGGCGCGCGAGGCGATATCCGAAGGTAAGTCGTTGACGGTTCCGTTGATGAAAGAAAAGTACATTCCACAGATGGTGACTCAGATGATCGGGGTCGGCGAACAAACCGGCGCGATTGACCAGATGCTGAACAAGGTTGCTGATTTCTACGAGGACGAAGTCGACGTCGCGGTCGCGGCTCTCACGAGCGCGCTTGAGCCGATGATGATGGTCGTTCTAGGAGGGATCGTCGCATTCCTCGTGGTCGCGATGTACCTGCCGATCTTCAATATGGCTGGTTCGGTCGCGTAAAAGAAAGGGGGGCGACAAGATGGGTCTTGAAGCTAAAGGCTTCGACTTCTCTAAAAGTCGGGCCCCTATGACTATTATTTCCGCGGTTCGCCTGGGGTTCCACTTAGTCATCCTCGCTATCATATTGGGTTTCCAGGCGCTTCAGCCTGAGTTCGTGAATGTCGACGTGCTTCTGCCCATCTACGTGTTGATGGCCGTCGCCTTTGCTATTCACACGGTTTATTTGGTGTTTTTCGATCGAGTTCTGAACTCGTGGCCGATCACCGCGTTTTTATTTTTCTTCGAATCGGCCTTCATCACGGGTTTGATTTTCTATACGGGCGTCAATCAGTCCATTTTTCTGTTCTTGTATCTCGTCAATATCATCTTGTGCGGATTTGTGTTTCAGCGAAGAGGCGCGAACATCCTCTCGCTTTGGACTTCGTTTTTATTCAGCTTCTTGATGATCATGGGGCCCGAGCTTAAGGGGCAGGCCCTCTTTTTCGCTGTCGGCCTCAACAACGTCGCGTTCTTTGCCGTCGCGGGACTTGCCGGGTATCTGAGTGAGCAGCTCGATTTTATGGGGCGGTCGCTTGAAGCCCAAGGAAAGGACTTGCGGGCGCTTCGCAATATCCAGGCGTTGATCGTCGACAATATGGCGACGGGGCTTATCACGGTCGATGAGAACGGTGTCTGCGTACAAGCGAATCGAGCGGCTTTCGAAATTCTCGACCCGGTTCCGCGCGAGATTTTAGGAAAGCGATTCGACGATCTGGTTCCGGGCGCTCTGGACGCCGTAAAAAAGGCGCTCGAAGAAATCAAGGAGCAGCCCGGTGTGCGTGCGGCTCGCCTGGATTGGATTCACCAGAATCCGATGCAGGGACGTCAGACGTTGGAGTTTGTGATCAGCCAGCTGCCATCTGAAAGCGTGTTGCGCGGGTTTATCGTCACATTCGATGATCTCACACGGGTGCGAAGGCTTGAGTTCGCGATGCAGCAAAGCGAAAAGATGGCGGCGGTTGGGCAGTTGGCGGCAGGCATCGCGCATGAAATTCGCAATCCGTTAGCTTCGATGAGCGGTTCGATTCAGCTTCTCGATGCATCGTTTTCAAGAGAGCAAGCCGAAGAAAAGCAGCTCATGCGCATTGTTCTGCGCGAGATCGACCGTTTGAACAATTTGATTACCGAATTCCTTGATTTCGTTCGCCCCGCGGTTCTTAAAGAAGATCCGGTTGATATCAACGTCGTTTTGCGTGACGTGCTTGAAATGGCCAAAATGAACAAGGCACTTCGCCAAGACATCGAGCAGGTCGTTGATCTCCAGGCTCAGAAAATTATCCCCGGGCATCGTGATAAGCTGAAGCAGGCGCTGTTGAATATCATTATGAATGCTTACCAAGCCATGACGGACTCGGAAAACGCGAAAATCGAAGTGCGTTCTTTTGATCGCGAGCAATCGGTGGTTGTGACGATTCGTGATCACGGCTGCGGTATGGACGCGGTCGGCTTGCGTCGCATCTTTGAGCCATTTCACACGACGAAGCCAAAGGGTACGGGCCTAGGTCTAGCTATCACGCATAAAATTATCGAGAACCACTCGGGAAGCATTTTTGTCGAGAGTACCAAGGGTGTTGGGACGGAATTCACGCTCGAGTTCAAGTTGAATCCGGCTGGAGTCGACAAATTAAGTCTTGCCGATTCCGAGAGGGCAAACGAAGATTTTTCTAAGGCATTTCGAGGACAAAAACGAAGTGGAAACGGTTAGTTCGCTGGAGGTTTAGGTGAAACCGCGTATTTTGGTGGTCGACGACGAAGAATCAATTCGCGAGTTTCTGGATATCATGCTTCGTAAAGAAGGATATGATGTCACGTGCGTTGAAGATGGCCAGAAAGCCATGGATATCCTCAAGAAGAAAACCTTCGATCTTATCATTTCGGATCTTCAGATGCCGAACGTCACGGGTATCGAGCTTCTCAAGCACTGTCGCGAAACGTATCCCGATGTTTTGTTCATGATGATCACGGCGTTTGGCACGGCGGAGAGCGCCGTCGAAGCCATGAAGATGGGCGCTTACGACTACATCACGAAGCCTTTTAAGATCGACGAAGTTCGTATCAATATCGCGAACGCGCTTCGCAGTCGCAATCTCGAGGTCGAAAACCGAGTTCTCCGCAAAGAGCTTCAAAAGGAATACTCGTTCCAGAACCTCGTTGGTAATAGCGAGGCGATGCACAAGATCTTTGAACTTATCCGTAAAGTCTCGGATTCGCCGACAAACGTTCTTGTAACAGGCGAAAGCGGTACGGGTAAAGAGATGGTCGCAAAAGCGATTCACTACAACAGCCCTCTTAAGGATCGTCCGTTTGTTTCCGTTAACTGCGGTGCGATTCCTGAAAACCTGGTTGAAAGCGAACTCTTCGGTCATAAGAAGGGGTCTTTCACGGGCGCGGTTTCGGATAAAGATGGTTTGTTCGAAGTTGCGGACGGAGGAACTCTGTTCCTGGACGAGATCGGTGAATTGCCACTCGCGTCTCAGGTTCGTATCCTTCGCGCGATTCAAGAGAAAACGGTTCGCCGCGTCGGCGGAACGGAAGACATCAAGGTTGAGGTTCGAATCATCGCGGCGACGAACCGCGATCTCGAGCAGATGGTTCAACACGGTACGTTCCGTCAAGATTTGTACTACCGCTTGAACGTCATCAATATTCGTACGCCAGCCCTTCGCGAGCGTCGCGATGACGTTCCGCTTTTGGCCAATCACTTTTTAACGAAATACGGTGAGCGATTCGGCAAGACGATTCAGACGATCTCAAAAGAGGCGATGGATTTGCTGAAACGTTACGATTTCCCTGGAAACGTTCGCGAGCTTGAAAACATCATCGAGCGCACAGTCGCGCTTGAGTC